>JAYVXL010000186.1:0-2288 GCA_043785185.1 Myxococcales bacterium | reverse complement strand
ACGACGTGAACGTCTTCGTCTGCTTGTTCCCCGCCCCGTCGGTGCCGTTGTCGGCGCCCGGGAGCACGAGGAGGTTCGCGTCCGCGCCGACGAAGAAGCCGCCGAGCGACACGAGCCCGGTCACGCCCGGCTCGAGGTAGATGTTGCTATTGCTCACGTCCTGGCCGAGACCCGACGCGGAGGCCGTCGCGTTCCCGAGGCCGATCTGCGGACGAATGGTGAGGATGTCGAGGAGCGAGATGCCGTAGCCGGCCTCGAGGCCGTAGAGGAGCGTATGCGCCTTCACCTCGCCGAGCGCGGTCTTCGTGCTGCCGCCCAGGTAGTAGACGACGTTCAACCCGCCGTAGAGGCCGAGAAACGAGACGCCGCCGCGTGCGCCGAGACCGACGCCGTACGGGTTGAACGCGTAACTGCTGTCGGGGCTCGTCCCGTAGCCGCCCTTCGCGGCGACCTCGACGCCGACGGGGCCGAGCGCGTGGGCCGGGCGGGGAGTGAACGTCACGGCCGCGGCCAGCGCGGCGCCCAAAGCGGAGACGAGACCCTTCTTCACGGTGTGCCCTCCTCGTTCGTTCAGAGCGTAAAGGTCACGGTCTTCCTTTCGTCCTTCGCCGTCAAGTTCACGTTCGCGCCGAAGGTTCGGCTCCCCACGCGCGCGCCGAGGCGGACGCACAAGGGCAGGCTCGCGCCCTTCGGGTCGGCGAGGCGCACCTCCACCCGGTAGCGCCCGCGCGGCGGCTCGGCGCCCTCGTAGTAGACGGTCTCCTCGTTCTGCCCATTGCACGGCTCGGTCGGGCAGTCGCGGTCGAGGCGGAAGCCCGCCGGCGTCGATTTGTTCTGCGCGCTCGTCGTCGTCCCCGCCGGATCGACCACGGAGAGGTCCACGTCGGCCGACGCCTCGCCCCACGCGATCGAGAACTGCAGGACGCCCGTGGCGACGCCGCAGCCCTCGTCGATGACGCCGTTGCAGTTGTCGTCGATCGCGTTGAAGCACAGCTCCACGCCGGTCGGCGTGCACGCGGTGATGAGCTCGACCCCCTCGGAGCACGTGACGCCCTGCGCGGTGAAGAGCTGCGCGCCGTCGGCCGGCCGCCCCGCCGGTCCGCACGCGCTCGCCAGCGCGACGCTGGCCGCGCCGAGGCCCGCCCACGCGCGCCCGAGCCTCGTGCCCCGCGCGCGCGTCACTTCGGCGCGACGACCTTGCCGGCGCCGCCGCCCGCGGCCTGCTGTTCGGGCAGCTTCTCGGTCGTCTGCTTCGGGTTCATCACCTCGAAGAACGCCTTCTTCGCCGCCTCCTGCCACGCGCCCGGCTCGTTCTTGAGCGCCATGAGCACGCCCTTCTCCTTCAAGAACTTCAGGACGTTGATCGCGTTGCTCCGCTTGATCTCGTTGGCGCCCTTCGCGTCTTGGAGCAGGCGCACGCGCAGCTGCACGCGCGTGAGCGAGTGCGGTCCGTTGTCGAAGTCGATGCCCTGGATGCCGCGCTGGAGCACCATCTTCGGCCAGTCCTGCAGCGCGTCGTGCACCTTCACGTGGCGCACCGCCTCGGTGTTCTCGATCCAGCGCGCGACGTCGCCGTTGTCGTAGTTCTTGTCGCTCCAGTAGCCGAAGGTGCGGTCGTAGATCGTCTTCAGCTCCTCCATCGCCTCGGGGGTCACGTCGTTGTAGGAGGCGAGCGCGCGCTGCGCGGTGTCGGCGTCGCCGCCGAGGAGCAGCGCCAGCGCCGCGTCGCTGCGCAGGCTCGCGTCCTTCAGCTTCTCGAAGATCTGCGGGACCATGTTGCGCGTGACGCCGCCCATGCCGATGGCGCGCGCCGCCTGGTGACGGACCTCGAGGTCCTGATCGGCGCGGAGCAAGTCGACGAGGCCGCCGGTCGCCTCGGGCACCGGGCGGTGCACGAGCGTCTCGAGGTAGCAGCCGCGAACGAGCTGGTTTTTCGGGTCGGGCTTGTTGAAGTCGTGCACCTTCTTCACGACCTCTTTCATCTGCTCGTCGCTCGCGACCCATGACAAGGAGAAGCACGCCTCGGCGCGCGACTGCTCGTTGTTCTGCGGGTCCTCGATGTACTTGACGAGGAGCGGGTACGCCTTGCTGTCGCCCCACTGCGCGAAGCCGTGCGCCGCGCCGACGCCGATGGCCCGGAGCGTCATGCCGAGGACGGCGAGGCCGCCCTGCAGCAGCGACTCCATCGTGGCGTCGACCTTGGGCGGGCGGCGGGTCAGCTGGCGCTCGAGGAGGCTCCAGCTCTGGTCGTCCTTCATCCACCCGAGGTAGCGGAGGCCGCTCTGCGC
>JAYVXL010000185.1:0-7657 GCA_043785185.1 Myxococcales bacterium | reverse complement strand
GTGGTAGCCGCTCGGGGTGTTCCGTCGCGAAGCGCACGAGCGGCTCGATGTGATCGAGGCCGGTGAGGAGGTTGCGCACGAGCGCGACGCGGTAGTCGCGCGCCGGCTCGAGCGGCGCGCCGCCGATCGCGAGGACCGTGCGCCCGTCCGCCGCTACCGCGACGCCGGCGTCGACCTGCAGGAAGCCGCCCGACTCGACGGGCGCGTGCGCGCGCGAGGCGGCGACGGCGTCGGCGACGACGCGGCCCGGCATCGTCGCGACGACGACCTCGTTGTCGAACGGGATCTCCGCCTTCACGTCGCCGTACGTGAGCCGGCCGGTGTATTCGCGCGACGCGCGGATGCCGCCGCCGTTGAAGAGGCACGCGTCGGCGCCGAGCGAGTCCCGCACGCGCTCGCAGACGAGCGCGCCGAACGACGTCTGGCGCACGCGCGTGCCGACCGACGACAGCGTCTCGCCAAGCGCGAGCGTCAGGAGCGGAGCGACCTCGAGGTCGTGCACGCGCGCCATGTGCAGGTCCACCCGCGCGCGCAGCGCCGCGTCTTCCGCGTAGTCGGCGACCAGCTCGAACGTGATGCGAACCGCGGGCAGGTCCGGCGTCCCCACGGCCGGCGCCGTGGCCGGCCACTCGAGGTCGATGACCGCCGCGCGCACCGCCTCGGAGCCGGCCTTCTCGATCCACGTACCCAGCACCTCCTCGACGTGCGGGTCGTGCTCGTGGCCGCCGATGATCACTGGGAACGGCGGCGCGCGCTGCGCGCGGGCGAGGGCGCGATCGTCGTCGAGCGGCTGGTGGGTGAGCGGGATGACGCACGCGCAGCCCTCCTCGCGGACGAGGCGGGCGGCCTCGCGGAGCGCCGCGGCGTTCGGCGGCTCGAGCCGGAGCTCCTCGCCGAACGGAGCGCCGCGGTAGACGGCGGCGTCCGTCATCACGACGCCGAGCAGGCCGACCTTCACCGTGCGCGACGCGCCGCGCACGAGCACGGTCACGCTCGCGGGGAGCTCCGGCTCGAAACCTCGCACGTTGGTCGCGAGCCATACGCCCGCGAGCTCGCGCACGCGACGCTTCAGCTCCTCGTGCGGGATGTCGTCCTCGTGGTTGCCGAACGTCGCGTGCGTGACGCCGACGGCGTTCATGCAGTCGACCATCCCGCGTCCGGCGTCGAGGCTCGACAACACGCTCGGCCCTACGAAATCCCCGGCGAGCGTGACGAGGAGCGCGCCCGACGGCACCTCCGCGCGATGGCGAAGGACGAGCGCGCGAAGGCGCGGGAGGTTCTCGAGCGAATAGACGTCGTTGATGGCGACGATGCGAAGCGCCGGTAGAGCCTCGGGGCGTGACATGCGTGCGCCCATTGTCGCCTGCGCCGCGGCCGGCCGCGCGAACTTTCTGGCTCACTCGCTCGGCGGGCGGATGCTCGGCATCGACGGGAGCGACGGCTGCGGCGCGCGGCTCGTCTCGCCGGCGCGGTCGAGCGCGACCTTGAAGAGGACGGGGCCGACGAGCTCGTTGATCGCGACGGTCGCGATCGCGAGCGCGCGGAAGCCGGCGCCGATCGACGGGAACTCGCGCGCCACGGCCGCGCCGAGGCCGAGCGCGAGACCCGCCTGCGAGACGAGGCCCGACCAGCCCCACCGCCGCACCATTGGCGGATCGTCGGCGAGCGCGCTGGAGAGCCGATGCACCGTCCACGTAATCACCGCGCGCGCGCCGACGAGGACGAGCGCGACCGGCCACAGCAGCTTGAGCAGCGGCACGTCGAGATCGGCGCCGGCCGTCGCGAAGAAGACCACGTAGACGACGCCGCCGGTCTGCTCGATCGCGTGGAGGAATTTCTCGCCTTGCTTCGACAAGTTCTGGACGAGGAATCCCGCGACCATGAACGTGAGCAGCGGCTCGAAGTTCAGGTACCGCAGCACCTCCGTCAGGCCGAAGCCGAGCGCGATGAAGACGACGAGCAGCTGCCGCCCGACGAGGCGCATGTACAAGACGAGCACGATGCCGAGCGTCGTGCCGAGCGACACCGAGCCCAAGATCTCGTGCCCGAGGCGGCGAAACGCGCCGCTCGACAGCTCCGCGCCCGGCTCGATGAGCGGACGCGCGATGGTGAGGCCGACCGCGAGGAGGACGACGACCACCACGTCGCTCGTCATGACGAACGTGAGAATGAAGCGGGCGAGCGGCCCCTGCGCGCGCGTCTGCGAGAGGATGCCGAGCGTCGCCGAAGGGCTGCGCGTCGTCGACATGATGCCCCAAAGGAGCGCGACGCCGGCGAACGCGCCGAGCGTGAGCGGCTTGGCGAAGGGGATGAGCGGCCGCGCGGCCATGAACACGCCGGTCATCAGCAGCAAGCCGAGCACGCTCTGCAAGATCGTCGACCACGCGAGCGTCTTCAGCCCCTTCTTGACGAACTCCATCTTGAGCTCAGCGCCGCCGGCCATCGCGATGAGGGCGAGCGCGAGGGCGTTGACGCTCGAGAGGCGCTCGACGGAGCGGTGATCGATGAGGCGGAGCGCGTACGGACCGGCGACGATGCCGGCCACGAGGTAGCCGGTGAGGTGCGGGATACCGACGAGCTCGACGAGCTCGCTGAGGAGCGTGCCGGCGAGGAGGAGGAAGCCGACCGCGGCGATGGTGCCGGAGCCGCCGGGCATGTCGGGCACGGCGCGCGTCGCGACGAAGAGGACGGTCGAGATGACGACGAGCAGCCCGGCTTGCAAGAGCTTGCGCCGGAGGTTCGGCTTGGTCACGGCGGCGCCGCTCATGGCGTCGTCTCCCGCGCCGGCTCGGGGAGCGCGCGCGTCGACTCCGGCGCCGCCTCCGGCACCTCGCCGACGCCGGCGAGCACGCGGCGCAGCGTGGCCGGCGCGACGAACTCGCCGAAGACGGCGGAGATCACGCTCGCGAGGAGGACGGTGTCGCCGACGATGCCAGGGAAGCGCAGCGCGAACGACAGGCCGATCGCCATCGAGAGCGCGCCCGAGGAGAGCAGCGCGAGGCCCACCGCCGGGCTCGCGCCGCGCCCCGCGCGCGTCAGCTTCACGAGGAGGCCGCTCAGGAGCTTGCCGGCGACGCGCGCGACGAGGGCCGCGGCGAGGACCAGCACGACGTAGCGCGAGCGCAGCACGTTGAGATCGATGCGCGCGCCGGCGAGGACCAGCGCCGGCAAGAGCACGGGCCGCTCCGTCGGCGCGACCGCTTCGCGGAGCAGCGTGTGATGCGGAGACACCGACGCCATGGCCACGCCCATGAAGAACATGACGGCGAGCCCCGCGACGTCCAGGCGCCCGGCCGTGCCGATCGCCAGCATCGACGTGCCGAAGAGGACGCCCCAGGTCGCGTGGAGCGTGAACTCGCCCCCCAAGAGGAGCGCCGCCACCGCGCCGAGCACCAGCCCGAGCACGATCGTCACGAGCACCCACCCGTAGAGCGGCACCTGCCACGGCACCTGCGCTTGCTTCTGCGTGACCGCGAAGAGGACGGCCAGGACGATCAGCGGGACGGCGTCGTCGGCGTGCGAGAGCTCGTTCAGCAGGTTGGACAGGCGCCCCTTTGCGCCGTGGCGCTCCGTCACCCACCGCACCGCGTGGCGCGTCGTCTCCGCGCCGGCCGCGCCGAGGCCGCCGGCCAAGAGCCAGCCGTCCATCCTCGTCGGGACGAGGCTCACCTTCGAGAGCACGAGGAGCACGGCCGTCGCGACGCCGCCGCCGGTGACGAGCGCGCTCAAGAGGCCGAGCACGAGGCTCTTGGGGCCGACGCGCCGCTCGCCCGCCCAGCCGTAGTCGATGCCGATGACGAGCGCGAGCCAGCCGAGCGCGACGTGCACGATCGGCTCGAACGATTCGAGCATCGAGCGCTCGACGAGGCCGAGGACGTGCGGCCCCAGCACGAACCCGAGCGCGACGTACTCGGCGCCCGACGGCAGCCCCACGCCGCGCAGCGCGCGGCCGCCGACGAGAAAGCTCCCGATGTACGAGAGCACGAGCAGCCCCATGAAGAGGAGGAGCGCGTTCACGCCATCACCCGCCGCCGCTCGCGCCGAGGCCGATGCCCTCCTTGGCGAGCGCGTCGGCGATCGCGCCGGCGAGGCTCCCGGCGCCCTCCTCGCACGTCACGCGGTAGCGCGCGGCGGCGTGATCCATCGTGAGGAGCTCGACCTTGGCGCGGCTCGAAACGGTGCGCGCGGCGGCGAGCAGCGCGTCCTGCGCGACCGTCTGCGGGGCGCGTGGATCGACCGAGATCTCTGCAGAGACGAGGCCCGCGTGGCCGAGCACGCGCGTCGTGCGGACGAGCAGGAGCAGCTGCGGGATGCGCAGCTCGCAGCCGTAGCGATCCTCGAGCTCGACCTCGAGCAGCGTGACGCGGCGAACGCGCCCGGCGAGGCCGCCGACCTCGAGGTAGTCTCCGGGCTTCACGCGTCGGCCGAACACCTGCGAGACGCCGGCGGCGGCGCTGGCGAACACGGGCGTGCACGCGAGGCCGATCGACACGAGCGCGGCGACTCCGGCGCGCGAGAGCGTCCCCTCGTCGCTGCCGGTGATGAGCGGCGCCGCGAGGATGAGACCGGTGACGACGAGCCCCGCGCGCGCGAGGACGCCGGTGGGCTCGGCGAGGTCGGACGGGAGCCAACCGACCTTCGTCTCCCCCCGCGCGACGCTGCCGAAGAAGAGGCCGGTGAACCGCACGACGAGGCCGAGCGCGAGCGCCGCGATGCCGGTGACGACGAGGAGCGGGAGCGCCGAGCCGACGCGACCCATGAGCGCCGAGAGCGGCGACAGCACGAAGCCGGTCAGCTTCTCGGTGTACGCGCGCGTCGACTCGAAGAGCGAGAGCGCGATGAGCACCCAGCCGTACGCGATCGCGAGCTGCGCGATGCGGTGGCCGATGACGAGCGCGATCGAAAGGACGCCGCGGACCGCGCGGCGCGAGACGACCTCGATCTTGCCGAGGTGCAGCGCCGGGACGCGCTCGGGGTTCTTCTGGAACCAGGCGCGCAGCTTGCCGCCGACCTCGCCGACGCGGCGCAGGAGCAGGAACGCGATGAGCGCAGAGAAGACGAGCAGCGAGAACGAGAAGACGGTGGTGGCGATCGCGCTGCGCTTGCGCTCGGTGCGGAGTCCCTCGGTCACGCGCGTGGCGGCGATGGCGGCGTGCACGTCGAGCGACGCGTCGCCCGCGGCCGTCGCGTCGTCGTCCGTGAGCGTGAGGATCGGCGATTTCCCGACGAACAGGACCGCCGTGGCGCCTTGGCGCTCGACGCGGACCTCGGTCTCCTCGCCCTCCTCGAGGACGCTCTCGAGCGTCTGCCCGGCGACGCGCGCGCGGTCCTTCGGCAACTGCCCGGCGCGCGGGACGCGGACGACATAGACCTCGCGCTCGTGCACGCGCACGGTCGCCGTCGCGCCGGCGGCCGCCGCGCCGGCGTCGGCGGCGTGCTGGGCCCACGCGCGCGGCGCGGCGAGGAGCACCGCCGCGAGGACGAGGAGGCGACAGAGGAGCGCGATGGCGTGACGCACGGGGCGAGCCTATCAGCACCGCGCGTCACCTTGCTCGACCCGCCGCCGGGGTGCCCCCCGAGCCGCGCCCGCGCGTGGGGCCAACGTTCGCGCGACCGGATCGCGCCCGGCCCAGGCCCCCGCCCCCGAGGCGCGGCAAGCGCTTGAATTTTCGCGTGTAGGTGATCCTCCGCGGGGAGCGCGTGCAGGCGGCGCGGCGTGTGCAAAGCCAAGGCTCGGAGAAGACCCATGGTGTGCCCCGACCCGAACGGACATCGACGTGGCGACCTGCGGCCCGTGGCCGCGGCGATCGCCGCGCTCGTGCTCGGCCTCGCGGCCGCCGCGTGCGCGCAGGGCAGCGCGCCGAACGGTCTGGGCACCGGCGATCAGTTCAGCCAGCAGAACGCGGCGCCCGCGGACGACACCGGAGCCGATTCCGGCACGTCTTCGTCTTCGTCTTCCTCGTCGGGTGGCGGCTCCACGCCCCCGCCGGCGGACGGCGGCACCGGCAACGCCGACAGCGGCGGCACCACGGCCGACGCCGGCCCGGTCACCTGCACGAAGAGCTTCACCGTCAGCGGCGTAAGCCTCTCCAATTCGTCCCAATGCAAGGACATCGACGCCGACGTCTACAAGGGCGCGGCCACCGCGACGTTCACGTACCCGTGCGCGGGCGGCGCGGCGACGGGCAAGTTCGGCACGCAGGCCTTCGCGGGCACCGTCGACGCGGCCGGTCAGCTCCTCGTCACCAACGTCACGCCCTTCGCCCTCGGCCCCTGTCACTTCGAGGCGACGCAGGCGATCAAGGGCAACCTCGGCGCCGCGCCGCTCGCCTGGTCGTACGCCGAGCGCTTCACGGGCGGCAACTGCTCCGGCTACATCATCTGCACCGCCACCGCGAAGGTGTCGGTGCAGTAGCTCACTCCTCGTTCAGCCACGCCTCGTACGCCTTGAAGTCGTAGTCGCGCCCGAGGAAGCCCTTCACGAGCGCCGCCGCGTCGCGCGAGCCACCCTTCGCGAGGATCTCGTCCCTGTACCGCCGGTCGGTCGCAGGGTCCATGAGGCCCTTCTTCTTGAACTCGGTGAGCAGGTCCTTCGCGATGACCAGCGACCACATATATGTATAGTACATGGCCGAGTACCCGTTCAGGTGCCCGAAGCTCGCCTGGAAGTGCGTGCCGTCCTGGAACGGGAACATGCCGTACTTCGTCTGCACCTCCTTCGTCACGGCGTCGGCGCTGAGCTTCTGCGGCTCGGGCTCGACGTGGAGGCGCAGCGAGAGGGCCGCGTAGACCATCTGCTGTCGCGCGAACGCGCCCTTCCCGAACTCGTTGGCGCGGCGCATCTTCTTCACGACGTCGGCCGAGATCGGCTCGTGGGTGTCTTTGTGCTTCGCGAAGCCGGCGAGGACACCCGGGTCCCACGCCCACTCTTCGAACATCTGCGACGGCGCTTCGACGAAGTCGCGCTCGGTCGAGATGCCCGAAAATTCCGCCCACCTCTGCTCGCCGCCGAGGATCGAGTGCATCAGGTGGCCGAACTCGTGGAAGAACGTGACCACGTCGGCGTGGTCCATCAGCGCCTCGCCGTTCTTCGGGTCCGCGAAGTTGCAGACGAGGACCGACTCCGGCAGCTGCACGCCCTTGACGCCGCGCAGGTAGCCGAAGTTCGCCGCGTGTTTGTACTTGCCGTCGCGGGGGTGCAGATCGAGGTAGATGCGCGCGATCTTTTGGCCGCCCCGCGTGACGTCGTACACGTCGACGTCGGGGTGCCACCGCGGCGCGTCGGCGACCAGCTTGTACTCGATGCCGTACATCTTCGCGGTGAGCGCGAGGAGACCGTCGCGCGTCTGGCGGAACTCGAAGTACGGGCGCACCGTCTGCGAGTCGAAGGAGTACGCCTCCTTCTTCACCTTCTGCGAATAGAGCGTCTTCTCCCACTCGGTCACGTCGGTCGCGGTCGGCACGTCCTTCTTCTTGCGCTTCAAGAGCTCGCCGTACTCGCGTTTGGCGCGCCGGTCGGCGGCCTTCGTGATCCGGTCGATGAAGTCTTGAGCGTTCTTGCCGCTCTTGATCATCTTGTCCTCGGTCACGTAGTCCGCGAACGTCTTGTAGCCGAGGAGGGTCGCGTACTCCTTGCGCAGCGTGAGGAGCTTCTTCA
>JAYVXL010000184.1:0-2297 GCA_043785185.1 Myxococcales bacterium | reverse complement strand
TGACGTCCTCGCCGTCGCGCGCGAGGCCTTGCAGCCTCACCGTGCGATCGGCTTCGTTGTATCCGGTCAGCCAGAGGCGGCGCGGGTCCCAGTTCGGGTTGGGTACGGCGCCCGGGTTGTCGCGTTTCAGCTGCTCGAGCTTGTCGCGATCGACCGTCGGCCCGCGGCCCGGCGTGAGCACGTGCGACAGCTCGAGGAGCGTCGACGTCGGGCCCGTGCGCGCGGCCTGCAGCTTCTGGATGGCCTGCTCCCGATCGCGCAAGTCCTTCAGTTGCGCCTTGATCTCGTCGTGGTTGGCGATCCGGGTCTTGATGGCCGAGATGCTGGCCTCGACCTCTTGGTTCACCTTGGTCGCGTCGGCCAGGGTGTTTTGTTTGGTGCGGTACCAAAGAATGAGGCCGACGGCTTCGAGCAGGACCAGCCCGCCCACCACCGCAAGCCAAAGGTTGCTCCCTTCGCCGGCGTCCGCGCTGCCGCGGCGCGACTCTTTCTTCTGCGGGAGTAGGTTGATGCGGATCATGACGACCTGCGCTCCTTGTCGGTCCTGAGGCTCAGCCCCAGCGCGACGACGAGCTGCGCGGCTCGACTCCGCATTTCGGGCTCGTTCACGAATTTCGGATCCACCGTGAGGTTCGCCATCGGATCGAACATCATCACCGGCACGCGCGCGCGCTTCTCGATCGACTTGCACAAGGGCGCGAGGTACGCGCTGCCGCCCGACACGAAGATCTTGCTGATCTCGCTCTCGCCGCTCGTCGCCAGGTAAAAGTCGAGCGAGCGCTGAATCTCACCGGCCAGCGTGTCGCACGCGCTGGTGATGATTTGGTGGACCTCCTGCGGAACGATCTGCGTCGGTCCGCCGCCGCATTTGTAGGCCTCGGCCTGCTCGTACGGGACCGAGCATTGCTTCTGTATTTCCTCGGTGATCGCGTTGCCGGCGTTGGTGATCTCGCGCGTGAACGCGCTGATGCCGTGCGACACGATGTTCAGCGAGCTGACGGCGGCGCCGACGTTCAGGAGCGCGATCGTGCCGTCCTGCGGGAGTCCCATCTGCTGCTCGAAGATGTTCTGGATGGTGAAGGCGTTGATGTCGACGATGATCGGCCGAAGCTTCGCTTCCCGCAGAATCGCCGCGTAGTCGTTGATCTCGTCTTTTTTCGCCGCGACGAGGAGCAAATCCATCTGGCCCGCCTCGGGGCGCTTTCGCAGCACCTCGTAGTCGATCGACATGACCTTGATGTCGAAGGGGATGTGCTGCTCCGCCTCCCAGTTGATCTGCTCTTCGAGCTCCTCCGGCGTCATCATCGGCACGGTAATTTTGCGGACGATGACCGACTGTCCGTAGACGCCGACCGCGACGTCCTTCGTCGAGATCTTGTTGTCGGTGAAAATTTTGAGGAGGGCCTCGGTAACCGCCCCGGAGCTCATGATGTGGCCGTCGATGATCGTCTGCGGAGGCAGAGGCGCGTAGCCGTAGCGGACGACCGAGACGCTCTTGCGGCTCGCCTTCAGCTGAACGACTTTGACCGAGCTCGCTCCGATATCGACGCCGACGAGGTTCTTCCCTTCGGCCATGAGGACTCCTGTGACTGCTGTAAAAGGGTGAGGCGGGAGAGGCTGCGGGGAAATTGTGGCACCCCCACGCGCAGCACGTCAAAAAAGAGCACGAAAAGAAAAGAGTTCGGGGGGATGGAGGACAGCGGTTTGAGGATGAGGTATGAGGACCGCGACATGTCGCAGCCCGTGCGTTTCGGCTTTATTTCCGCGGCAACGGTCGTGTCGGCGACCCTCTCGCTGGGGGTGCTGGGGTTTCCCCGCGCGGCGGGGGCCGACGTGACGCACATCGTCGGGCGTGGTCACACCGTCGAGGCGATCGCGCATCGCTACCACGTCACGGCCAAGTCGATCCTCGACGCCAACCACCTTAAGGACCCGAAGCACCTCAAGGTCGGCGAGTCGCTGATCATCCCCGGTGTCCAGGCGCAGGCTCAAGAGAAGACGACGGCGGGCGGCAAGGCCGGCAAGGCGGCCAAAGGGGCCAAAACCGCGAACCTCACGTTCGCGATGAAGGCGAAGACCCCGGGGATCGTCCACGTCACGCGCCTCGCGACGAGCGAGGATTTCACCGTTCGCATCGCCGATCGGCGCGGCAAATCGTCGCCCGTCGCGCTCAAGTCCTTCGAGAAGCTGATGCGGTCGGTCGGCAGCCAGACGCACCCGATCGATCCGCGCCTCGTGGCGCTCGTCGGCATCGTGTCGAACCACTTCGGGAGCCGAAAGCTCGAGGTCGTGAGCGG
>JAYVXL010000183.1:0-2297 GCA_043785185.1 Myxococcales bacterium | reverse complement strand
ACGAGGCGCTGTACGGCGAAAGGCCGTTCGCCGGCGAGACGCCGAGGGAGCTGGCGGCGTCGGTCGTCGGCGGCGAAGTGCGCAAGGCGCCGAAGGGCGCGCGCGTCGCGCCGCGCCTGCGAGAGGCGCTGCTGCGCGGCCTGCGCCCGCGTCCGCGCGAGCGCTTCGCGACCATGGAGGAGCTCATCGATGCGCTCCTGCACGATCCGGCCGCCCGCCGCCGCCGCGTCGCGATCGGCGCGGCGCTCACGCTCGCCGCCGTCGTCGCGATTGGCTCGGGCGTGCGCGCGCAGCAGAAGGGGCGGATGTGCACCGGCGCGGAGGCGTCGCTCGCCGGCGTCTGGGACGCGCCGCGCCAAGCGGAGATCGACGCGGCGCTTCACGCGACCGGGGTGCCGTTCGCGGGCGACGCCGCGCGCACGGTCCGGCGCGGCCTCGACGCGTACGCCGCCGACTGGACGGCGGCGCGCACCGACGCGTGCGTCGCGACGCGCGTGCGCGGCGTGCAATCCGACCAGATCTTCACGCTGCGCACGCGGTGCCTCGACAGCCGGCTCGTCCACCTCCGCGCGCTCTCGGACGTCTTCGCGCACGCCGATCGCGACGCCGCCGAGCGCGCGGCCCAGGCCGTCGCCGACCTGCCGCGCGTCGCCTCGTGCAACGACACGGGCGCGCTCACGGCCGCCGTGCCGCCGCCCGAGGACCCCGCGACCGCCGCGCAGGTCACAAGCCTCCGCGAGGGCATCGCGCGCGCGCGTGCCCTCGGTGACGCGGGCAAGAGCAAGGAGGCGCTCGCGCGCGTGAAGCTCCTCGCGCAGGCCGCCACGGGCCTGCACTACCGGCCCGTCGAGGCCGAGGCGCTCGCGCTGAAAGGCGCCATGGAGCTCGACATCGGCGAGCTCAAGGAGTCGCGCGAGTCGCTGCTCGCCGCCGTCGCCGCCGCCGAAGCCGGTCGCTCCGACGAGCTCGCCGCGGAGCTGTGGGCGAGCCTCGTCGACCTGAACGGCGGCATGCTCCTCGATGTCGACGACGCAGAGCGCTGCGAGAAGCGCGCGCGCGCCGCGCTCGAGCGCTCGGGGGGCGGCAACCTGGCGGAGCTCATCTTGCTCGACGGCGTGGGCGTCACGTTGCGCGGCCAGCACAAATACATCGAGGCCGAGTCCAAGCACCGCGAAGCGCTCGCCCTCGCGCGCAAGCTGTACGGCGCCGAGCACCCGCGGGTCGCCAGCGCGCTCATGCGCGTCGGGCAGGATCTGCGCGACCAGCGCCGCGTCGACGAGGCGATCGCGGTCCTCGAGGAGGCCGTCCGTGTCACCGAGAAGCTCGACGGCCCCGAGCACCCGGACGTCGCCGAGGTCATCAACAGCCTCGGCGTCGCGCAGTCGTACGCGGGGCAGTACGACGCCGCGCGCGCGAGCTACGAGCGGGCGTTGGCCATCCGCCAGGTCGTGCTCGGCCCGGGCCACCCCGCCGTCGCGATCGCGATGGTGAACCTCGCGCTTTCGATTCGACGCAGCGGCGACACGACGCGGCCGATCGCGCTGCTCGAGCAGGCCATCGCCATCGAGTCCAAAGCGTTGGGTGAGGATCACACCGAGGTCGGCGACGCGGTCCTCGACCTCGGCCTCGTCCAAGAGCAGAAGGGCGCTTGGGCGGACGCGCGCGCGAGCCTCGAGAAGGCGCGGGGCATCTACCTGAAGGCGCTAGGGCCGCGGCACGCGGAGGTCGCGCGCGCCGAGCGCAACCTCGGCCACCTCGCGCTGCGCGAGAAGAAGGCGGCGCTGGCGCTCGCCGCGTACGAGCGCGCGGGCGACATCGACGACGAAAAATCCGGGAAGGCGACGGCGGAGGTCGCGGGCGATCTCGTCGGGCTGGCGCGCGCGAAGGTGGCGCTCGGCGACTACGCGGCGGCGCTGCCGCTCCTCGAGCGGGCCGAGACGATCGCGGCCGCGAGGCGACTCCCGCACGAGCTGCTCGGCGAAATGCGCTTCGCGCGCGCGGTGGCGCTCGCCAGGGCGAAGAAGGATCGCGCGGGCTCGCTCGCGGCGGCGAAGCAGGCCGAGGAAGCGTTCGCGGCCGGCGGCGCGTGGCTCGCGGCGGAGCGCAGCGCCGCTGCAGCGTGGACAGGGGAGTAGGCGCGTCGCGCGCGTCGAGGACGCGTCGAGCCGTTAAACGAGACTAGCGCTTCTTCTTGTCGCTCGGCTCGAGGTCCTCGGCGAGGTAGCTCAAGATGACCTCGTCGAGCGACTTGTCGCTGATCAGATCCTCACCGAAGAGCGAGGCCGCCGGCGCCTGGG
>JAYVXL010000182.1:0-7708 GCA_043785185.1 Myxococcales bacterium | reverse complement strand
GCGTGGACAGCTCGACGGGGCTGACGCTGAGCTCGGCGGCCTGCCCGTCGGTGCGCCCGACGAGCTTGAGGAGGGCGCCGACGATCTTGGACTGCGCGTCGCGAAGGAGCATGATCTCGATTTGATCCTCGGCGTCCCTCACGCGGCGTATGAGCTGGTCGGTCACGCGCGTCGCGATCGCCGGGTGGGTTCCCATGAGCGGGCGGAAGGTCGAGCGATCGAGCGCGAGGGCGATCCCGTCGGTCAGCGCGACCGCCGTCGAGGTGCGGGGCACGTCGTCGAGGAGCGCCGACTCGCCGAAGAGATCGCCAGGGCGCAGCACCATGAGGCTGCGCTCGACGAGGCGCACGCGCTTGAGGAGGCGCACCCGGCCTTCCTGAAGGAGGAACGCCTCGCGGGCCGGCTCGCCCTCGCGGAAGATCGCGTCGCCCGCGGCGAAGTGCCGCCCGAAGCGATGAACGAGGCGCGCGCGCTCTTCAGGGCCGAGGTCCGCCCCGGCCGGAAGGCCGTCGTCGGGGGCGGGCTCGGGGGTTTGGCCGCTCGAGGACACGCCGCGACGATACCAGCCTTTTTTGCTTTTTTGCGCCCTGGACGGGCCGCGTGCTACGCGAAGAGGATGAGCAGGCTCGCCGCGCTGGCGCGCAAGACGAAGGAGACCGACATCGAGGTGTCGGTCGATCTCGACGGCTCCGGGACGACGGCGGTGGCCACGCCGCTCCCGTTCTTGACGCACATGGTCGAGCAGATCGGAAAGCACGGGCTCTTCGACCTGGCGGTGCGGGCGAAGGGAGACGTGCAGATCGACGGCCACCATACGACCGAGGACCTGGGCGTCCTCCTCGGCCAGACGTTCGCCAAGGCGCTCGGCGACAAGGCGGGCCTCGTCCGCTACGGGTCCGCCACGCTGCCGATGGACGAGGCGCGGGCGACGTGCGCGGTCGACTTGTCGGGGCGCCCCTTCTTCGTCTGGGAGGTCCCGATGCCGAAGGGCAAGCTCGGCGACTGGGACACCGAGCTCGCCGAGGTCTTCTTCGAAGGCTTCGCGCGCGGCGCCGGGTGCAATTTGCACATGGTCCTCCACGCGGGCCAGAACCTCCACCACATGACCGAGATTTGCTTCAAGGCCTTCGCCAAGGCGCTGCTCATGGCGACCCGTATCGAGCCGCGCGGCAAGGGCGTGCCCTCGACGAAGGGCACGCTCGACACGTAGCGCGGCCGCCGTTGGGTGGACGACGAGCCTAGAGCGCCCTGCGCGTCGCCGCCTGCTCCCAACGGCACATCGCCAGGTAGCCGGCTTCGTGCATGCCGGCGAGCGTGATGGCGTTGTCGACGATGCGCTTGCGTTCCCCGGCCGACCACGGCTTCTTCGGGGGATCGGTCGCGCCGCGGCGGTGGGCTGCGCCGGTGAGCGCGCCGATGAAGCGCGCGAGCGGCAGGATGTCAGGGCCTGCGACGCTGGACAGGATCAGCTTGTCCTCCTGCGGCGCGAGGCGGCGAACGAGCATCGACAGCCCGCCGAGCTTCGTCGTCCCGAGCATTCGCGGCGGCCGCGCGAGACAGGCCTGCATCGCATCGACGACGCGCTTGGCGCGCTTCAGGTCGCCGCAGTGCAGGAGCGTCGAAGCCGACGGCGTCCCCTGCTCCTTCATGTCGAAGATCCACGCGCCGTCGGGACCCCCCTTCCCCTTCACGAGGACGGCGATGCGCAGGCCACCGAGGCTGCCCGTGCCGGCGATGCGGAAGGCCATGTCGAGGACCTTCAGGTGATCGGGGTCGACTTTGTCGTCCTTCTGGAGCTTCGCAATGTACGTCGCGAACGCCGCGGCCGAGCGCTTCTGCAGGAAGCGCGAGACGTCGCGGTAGCGCGGGCCGCGGATGAACTGGCGTTTGCCGTGGACGATGCGCGTGCGCATGTCGAGCAGCTGCTTGCGCGAGCGGCCGCGCACCGTGTCGAGCAGGGTCGCCACCGGGCGAGGCATCGGCGGAAGCTTGACCGACTTGCACGCGTGCTCGATGTGCGAGTCGATGAGCGCCTCGGCGAGCTCGAGCTGCGCCATGCCGCCGACGCGCAGCTCACGCCCGGCGAGCAGCACGCTCGTCGTGAGGCGGAGGACGTCCAGGTACCACGGGCCGATCGCCGCGTCGTCGAAGTCGTTCAGGTCGAACGCCGCCGTCGTGACGTTCTTCTTCTTCTTCTCCTCCTCGGCGACCGAGCCGGGGCGGTACGCGCCGAAGTTCTCGAGGTGCAAATCGCCAGCGATCCAACCCTCACCGCGCGGGCCGCGCGCGAGCTCCGGGTGATCGCGCAGGATCGAGTAGAACATCGGCGCCGCGCCGCGCAGGAACGCGAGCGGAGAGATGCGCATGCGATCGAGCTTGTGCGGAAAGATTCCGTGGAACGGGGCGCAGCGCTTCTCGTCGCGGAGAAGCTGCTCTCGGACGTACGAGTGCGGGTCGGTGTTCTTCATCGAGCCTCGGAGGATGGGCCAGTTGCGATCCGTGATCAAGGGCAACGGCGCGTGACACGGCGGTGCGCGGCGCCGCGAGGTTTCGCGTACGCTCGGCCGTCATGATCGCCAAGAGGCAAGCCACGGACGTGACCGAGGACGACGTCGCGCTCGGAAGCGAGCCCGCGGAGCTACGGAGGGACTTCGTCCGGAAGCTTTTTTTCCAGCTCGCGAAGTTCCCCGGCGTCGCCACGAAGAACGACCACTACATGGCGCTCGCCTACTTGATCCGCGATCGCTTGCTCTACCGCTGGGTGCGCTCGGCGCGGACGTTCCTCGAAGGGCAGCACCGCACCGTCATTTACCTCTCGGCGGAGTACCTGCTCGGCCCGCAGCTCGAGAACAACCTCTTGTGCCTCGGCCTCGAACCGCAGGTGCGCGAGGCGCTCGGGTCGATGGGCCTGTCGCTCGACGAGCTCATCGAGCACGAGGAGGAGCCGGGCCTCGGCAACGGCGGTCTCGGCCGCCTCGCCGCGTGCTTCATGGACTCGCTGGCGACGCTGGAGTTGCCGGCGATCGGCCACGGCATCCGCTACGAGTTCGGCATCTTCGATCAGGAGATCAAGAACGGCTGGCAGGTCGAGAAGACCGACCTCTGGCTCCGCCACGGCAACCCGTGGGAGATCCGCCGCTGGGACATTCAGCACCCCGTCGGCTTCGGCGGCAAGACGGAGACGGAGACCCAACCGGACGGCGCGTACAGGGTGAAGTGGATCCCCGAGCGCGTCGTCATGGGCGTGCCGTACGACACGCCCGTGCTCGGATACGGCACCGAGAACACCAACTTCCTCCGCCTGTGGGCGGCCGTCGCGAGCGAGGAGTTCGATCTCGAGGCGTTCCAGGTCGGCGCGTACGTGCGCGCCGTCGAGGACAAGGTCCGAAGCGAGAACATCACCAAGGTGCTCTACCCGAACGACTCGAGCCCGGCGGGCAAGCAGCTGCGCCTCGAGCAGGAGTATTTTTTCGTCTCGTGCGCGCTGCAAGACTGCATCCGGCTACTCCTCCAGAAGACGACGATCGACGCGTTCGCCGACAAATACGCGCTGCAGCTGAACGACACGCACCCGACGCTCGCCGTCCCCGAGCTGATGCGACTCCTGATGGACACGCACGGCCTCGGCTGGGACAAGGCGTGGGCGATCACGACGCGCGCGTTCTCGTACACGAACCACACGCTCCTGCCCGAGGCGCTCGAGACGTGGCCGCTGCCGCTCTTCGCGCAGCTCCTGCCGCGGCACCTCGAGATCATCTACGAGATCAACGCGCGCTTCCTCGCGGGCGTCACCGCCAGATACCCGGACGACACGCCGCGGGTGCAGCGCATGAGCCTCATCGACGAGAGGGGCGACAAGGCCGTGCGCATGGCCAACCTCGCCACCGTCGCGAGCCACACCGTCAACGGCGTCGCCGCGCTGCACTCGCGCCTGCTTCGCGAGACGGTGCTGAAAGACTTCGCCGAGTACTGGCCGTCGCGCTTCACGAACGTGACCAACGGCGTCACGCCGCGGCGCTTCCTCGCGCTCACCAACCCCGGCCTCGCGACGCTCCTCACCGAGACGCTCGGCCCGAAGTGGCTGACCGAGCTCGATCGCCTGGAGGAGCTGCGCAAATACGCCGACGACGCGGCCTTCCGCGGGCGATTCCTCGCCATCAAGCGCGCGAACAAGGAGCGCCTCGCCGCGTGGGTCCAAGAGACGCAGGGCGCGCTCATCGACCCGTCCAGCATGTTCGACGCGCAGTGCAAGCGCATCCACGAGTACAAGCGCCAGCACCTCGCGCTCCTCCACGCCGCGTGGCTGTATTCGCGCGTCCTCGGCGGCGACACGCAGGACATGGTCCCGCGCACGCTCGTGTTCGCCGGCAAGGCGGCGCCGTCGTACCGCATGGCGAAGCTCATCGTGCGCCTCGCGCACGGCGTCGCGCGCGCGGTGGGCGAGCACCCCGAGGCGAAGAAGCTCCTTCGCGTCGTCTTCGTGCCGGACTTCAACGTGAAGAACGCCGAGCGCATCTACCCGGCGGCGGATCTGTCCGAGCAAATCTCGACGGCGGGGCTCGAGGCGTCGGGCACCGGGAACATGAAGTTCTCGATGAACGGCGCGCTCACCATCGGCACGCTTGACGGCGCGAACGTGGAGATCCGCGACGCCGTCGGGCACGACAACTTCTTCCTCTTCGGGATGACCGCCGAGGAGGTCGCGGCGCTGAAGTCCAACGGCTACAAGCCGGGGCCGCTCGCCCAAGGCGATCCCGAGCTCGGGCGCGTGCTCGATCTCGTCAAGGGCGACGCGTTCTCGCCGGGCGAGCCGGGCCTCTTCGAGCCGCTCGTCCAGACCTTGCTCGAGTCCGACCCGTTCTGCGTGCTCGCGGACTTCCGCGCGTACGCCGAGTGCCAGGCGAAGGTGGCGCGCGCGTGGGGCGACGAGGCCGCGTGGGCGCGGACGGCGATCAAGAACGTCGCCGGCATGGGGCGATTCAGCTCGGACCGCGCGATCAAGGAGTACGGCGCGCGGATCTGGAAGACGACGGCCGTGCCGGTCAAGAGGTAGACGCCGCCACGCCTGCGCGCCTCAGACCTCGCCGCGGAGCAGAACGAGGATGTCGGTCACGCCGGGGTCGTGCCCGAGCTGCATGAAGAGCGTCGTCAGCTGGCCGCGGTGGTGCGTCTGGTGGTTGAACAGGTGCGTGACCGCGTACCAGAGCGGGTGCGTGAACTCGCCGCGGCTGTTCTTGTACGTGAACGGGGCCTTCAGCTGCGAGGCGGTGAGCGTGGCGACCCAGCGCTCGAGATCGTCGTCGGTCTTCCGGCGCTCATCGCGAAGCGTGCCGAAGTCGTCGTACAGCTCGTCGCCGAGCCCCTTGAACGGGAGCGGCGGGAGGACGCCGAAGCGCCCCATCCAGATCCGATCCGCCAGGAGGAGGTGGTTGAGCGTGCCGTGGATGGATCGGAAGAACGCGCCGAGATCGCGCCGGCGCTCCTCGCCCGTGAGCTTCGCGGCGAGGGCGTAGAGGCCCTCGTTCATCCACCGGTTGTAGCGGGCCTGGGCGGCGTAGGCCGCAAGGCTTAGGTCCTGCGTGAGGTCTTCCACGCCCTCGGCGTAGAGCTGGGGGGCCTGCGCGGTCAAGACGTATCCACCCGCCCGGCGGGCGCGCTACTATGTCCGCGGATGACGCAAGGTTCGCTTCCTCCCCCGACCGCGGAGGGGACGCTCGAGACGAGCCCGCTGGCGCAGGTCTTCGCGCACGCGATGGACCGCCGCCTCAGCGGTTCGCTGCAGCTCGACGCGCCGGAAGGCTACGTCGCCACCGTCGTGTTCCACGAGGGGTGGCCGTGCAAGGCGCGCACCAGTGAGCCGCAGTTCCTCGGCATGGTGCTGCACCAGCTCGGGCTCATCGACGATACGACGATGAACGCGTCGCTCGCGCGCCTCGCGCAGGAGCGCCGCCCGCACGGGCAGATCCTGCTCGCGATGGGGGCGATCACGCCGGACGACCTGCTGCGCGGCCTGCGCGTGCAGTTGACGGCGAAGCTCGAGCCGCTCTTCGGGCTCCCCGGCCCAACGACCTTCCGCTTCTGGGAGAACGTCGACTTCCTACAGGGCTGGGGCGGGCCGGAGGTCGCGCCGGTCGATCCGCTCGCGATCCTCTGGCCCGCGCTCGTGCGCTCGCCGCCGTGGCCGCAGGTACGCGGCGTCCTCGCGCGCCTCGACGCCGAGACGCCCATGCGCGTGAGCCCGCGCGTCGACCTCGCGCGCTTCAAGTTCTCCGAGGGGGCGAGCAACCTCGTCGAGTGCATGCGCGCGACGCCGCTGACGTTGACCCAGCTCCGCGCCGCGCGCCTCGCGCCCGAGCCCGAGACGCAGCTGATCGTGTACCTGATGCTGCTGACCAAGCAGATCGTCTTCTCGGCGCCGGCGACTGGCCCCAAGCGCGCGGGCGCCATCCCGACGCCGGCGCAGGCCTCGCCCGCGGGCGTCGGCGTGACCGTCCCAGACCCGAAGCGCGCGCCGCCGCCGAGGATGGGCTCGCAGCCGCCGCCGGCGCACGCCGCGCCGGAGCCGCCCAGCCGCGCCGCCCCCTCGTCGGGGTTGCCGCCGAGCGCGCACCGCTCGGCGCCGCCGCCGAAGATCGGCTCGCAGCCGCCGCCGCGGGCGTCCGTGATGCCGGGGCGCCCGTCGGCGCCGCCGCCCGGCGTCGCGCTCATCCCGGAGCTCGCCGCCTTCCGCCAGCGGATCATCGAGCGTGTCGCGACGATCAACGACGAGGACTACTTCGAAGTGCTCGGCGTGCCCCGCGGGGCGTCCATCTCGGTGGTGCAGGCGGCGTTCCTCGCGCTCGCGAAGACGTGGCACCCCGACCGCCTCGCACCGCAGCTCTTCGACGTGAAGGATTTCAGCGTCAAGGTCTTCGCGAAGATGAACGACGCGCGCACGACGCTGACGACGCCGGAGCTGCGCGAGCCGTACATCGCGCAGCTGCAGCGCGGCGTGCGAGCGGACCGCGCGCAGGTCCCCGAGGAGATCCACGCGGCGCTCGAGTTCCAAAAGGCCGAGGTCTTCCTCCGCCGGCGCGCGTACGACGTCGCCGAGGGGCACTGCCGGCGCGCGCGCGAGGCCGAGCCGGCGAACGCCGACTACCTCGCGCTGCTCACGTGGATCGCGGTCGAGCGCGGCGGGCCGGCCCTCCCGGTCGAGACGCTCCAGGAGCATGTCGAAGCGCTGACGCTCGCGCTCAAGCTGAACGAGCGCTGCGAGCGCGCGTACTTCTACCGCGGGCAGCTTTACAAGCGGATGAACCGGCCTGAAAAGGCGTACCACGACTTCAAGGAGGCGTCGGAGATCAACCCGTCGAACATCGACGCCGCGCGCGAGACGCACCTCTACAAGCGGCGCGGCCACACCTGAGCGCGCGCCCGGCGCGGTGATCCGGCGAGGAGCCCGTCAGCCGGGCGCGCCGGCGTCGCCGTCGGCGACCGCCGAGTCTGCCCCGCCCGCGTCGACGGTCGCGTCCTTGCCGGAGTCGACGGCGGCCTCGCCCGGACCGTCCGCGACCGCGTCGGCGCCGGCCTCGCGGAGCGGGCAGTCGCCGGTCGCGTCGCACGAGGCGAGCGGCGGCGGCGTGATGAGCTCCGCGGTGGCGCACCCGAAGGACGCCAGCGCGACGACGAGGCAGACGAAGGCAAGCGTGCGGGTCATGACGCGGCG
>JAYVXL010000181.1:0-2311 GCA_043785185.1 Myxococcales bacterium | reverse complement strand
AAGGCGGCGTTCATGGCGAAGGGCAAGGAGCACGGCCATGACCTCCACGCCGAGATGAAGGAGCACCACGCAAAGAGCGCTCGAGTGATGGAGGCCTTCAAGGGAGACCGCTTCGTGATGGACGAGGTCCAGCCGAAGGTCGACACCAAAGTCGCCGCCGAGAAGATGAGCCACCGGGTGCTCGGCATGATCGAGACGGTCCTCCCGATCCTCACCCCCGAGCAGCGCACGCTCGCGGCGCAAAAGATCCGCACCCACGCGACCGGCGACGCGCCGTTCTGAATCCCGGAGGGCGTGGGCGCTTTGGGGCGGCCGCTCAGGTCTCCTGCAGGTAGCGACCGTAAATGAACAAATCGTTCTTCGGGTAATAGAAGTCGCGGATTTGGGCGACGACCTGGTACCCGATGCGATCGTAGAAGGCGCGCGTCGCCGCGTATTCGCCGATGCCGGCCGTCTCGACGCGGACGAGCCGGCCCCCTTCCTTGCGCAGCTCGTCCTCCATCCCGAGGACGAGCTGGCGGCCGATGCCCTTGCCTTTGATTTCAGGGTCGACGCAGATCCAGTAGAGATCGAACGTGCCCTGCGTCATCGGCGTGGGGCCGAAGCAGATGTAACCCGCCGCGCGGCCTTCGTGCTCGAAGACCCAGAACCGGTAGGTGTCTTCCTGGGCGATGCCGAGGTCGAGCAGCTCGAGGGCGACCTGGCGGTCGTCGTCCGAGAACTCCGGCGTCCTTCCGAGGAGGCTTACGAGCGCGTCACGGTGACGCGCCGCCAGACGCACCAGCGACATGGGCTGCCCCTTCCTGCTGGCTCTGGCCCTGGGCCACCGCGCCCTTGCGCGTCGGCGTGCGGACCCGGCGACGCAAGGCATACCGCACGAGGAGCTTCACGAGCGCCGAGTAGTCGATGCCGACGCCCGCCGCCGCGCGCGCCATGCCGGCGTAGCGCGACAGATCGCAGTTCGGGTTCACGTCGATGACATACGGAACGCCGTTGGCCGCGAGACGCACGTCGACGCGGCCGTAATCGCGGACGCCGACCGCGCGGAAGGCGTCCACGGCCGCGCGACGCACCTTCGCGGCGAGCGCCGTCGGCAGCTGCGGCATCATCACGGGGATGGTGCCGAGGTCGTCGACCGAGCCTTCGTTCCATTTCGCCTCATACGAGACGATCTTGGGGCGGTCGTCGGGGAGCGTGGAGAAGTCGATCTCCGAGAGCGGCAGGACGCGGGCCGTCGGGAAGCCGAACAGCGCCACGTTGAACTCGCGCCCGTCGACGAACTGCTCGACGATGCACGCCTGACGGAGCGAGGTGGCCACGTGAGCGACCACTTCGCGGAGCTCTGCCTCGTTGTGGACGACGCTCTTGCCGGAGATGCCGACCGAGCCGTCCTCGCGGACGGGCTTCACGATGAGCGGGTACGGGAGATCGCACGGGTCCTCCGGGCCGCGCATCACGCACGAGGGCGGCGTCGGGACGCCGGCGGCCTCGAGCAGCTTCTTCACGCGGTCCTTGTAGAGGGCGTGGCTGAGCGCCTCGGGCGGCGAGCCGGTGAACGGGATGCCGAGCAGCTCGAGCACCAGCGGGACCGCGCTCTCGAGGCGCGTGTCCTGCGCGAGTGACTCGCAGAGGTTGAACGCGCAGTCCGGGTCGATCTCGGCGAGGCGCGTGCGGAGGCGGGCGAGGTCTCCGTCGACGGGGAGCAGGATCGCCTCGTGCTCGCCGTCGTTCAGCTGCTGGGCGACGTAAGAGGCGACCGACTCGACGTCGGCCCGCGCCGCGTAGCCAGGATCGCCGTCGGGCGTCGTGTCTTCGAAGTCGTTGTTGTAGAGGACCGCGACGCGCGCCGGCTTGCGCCGAGTCCTCCCCCCCTGCCCGCCTCCTCCGGCGGCACCGCGACCTAGCGTTTGAACTTCGTCGGACACGAATGGGAGCCGAGGCTGGGCGTCTGCCGTCATGTTCCGAGTGCCGTACCCTCTCGTCTGGGTCTTTAGGGCGTTGAGCCTTTGCGATCAGCCGCGCGCATTCTTGTCGAACGACACAACGACCGCGTACGTTGCGACTCTAGCACACGACGAACGCGTGAGGACAATTCGAGAGTGGGTGGACCGAGCAAAAATTCTCCGCGCGCGGCCGCGTCTGGTGGCGGTGGCGATGGCGCTGGCGATGGCGATGGCGGTGGTGGTGGCGCGCACGACGACGCGCGGCCTCTCTCGTTCTGGTCGGGCGCATGGGCGGTGTGCGCGAAGGATCTCCGCATCGAGCTGCGGACCGGCGAGATCGTCACGACCGCCGGCTTCTTCGCCGCGCT
>JAYVXL010000180.1:0-7716 GCA_043785185.1 Myxococcales bacterium | reverse complement strand
GGCGCACCGGCTCAAGCAGACCTCGCGCGCGTAGATCCGCGCGCCGCAGCCGCCCGGACCGGGGTCGCCCTCGACGGCGGCGACGCAGCCGACGGCGTTCAGCAGGGAGACCGTATCATCGTGAACCCGCGGGCCCCACGCGCTCGCCCGGGCGTCGGTGTCGACGCAGGCGAAGCAACGCGCGTGCGCCGCGGCGAACACGGCGCAGGTCGACGGGCTGCCGCCGGCGCCGCACGCCGAAGGAAACCAATCCACCTCCTCGGGCGCGCACGCGCCCGCGTGAGGTGGCGCGGGCGGCCTCCACGCCCAGTCGAACTGCGGCGCGCGGGGGAGATCGGGGGGCGTCGCGAGGTCGGGGATAGGCGCGTTGCGGGGCCCCGAGCACCCGACGTAGAGGGCGACCGGAACGCAGGCGAGCGCGAAGCGCAATGCTCTCATGCCGCCCTATCGGCACCGAGCGCCGCGCGGTTGCGCGCTTTCTTGTTCGCGTTCGCGTTCGCGTTTGCGTTTGCGTTCGCGCCGCCCGACTACTTCCGCCGTTTCAGCTCACGGCCGATCGCCTCGACCGCGCGCGCGTGCAGGCGGCTTGCCCAGGATTTCGACAGGCCGATCTCGCGCCCTGCCTCCTCGAGCGTGGCGCCGTCGAAGTAATAGCGCCGCAGGAGCGTGCGCTCCTCGGTGGGGCGCGCGTCGACGAGCTCGCCCATGACGCGCGCCATTTCTTTTTGCGCGACCGCCTCTTCGGGTGTCGGCGCGCGGTCCTCGATCGTCGTGACATCGCCGCCGCGCGCGTCGCCCACGACGCCGAGCGCCATCGCCGTCGCGATCCCGGCGAGGTACGTGCTGAGGCAGCGATCGGCGTCCTCGGCCGTCTTCGGCGGCGACGCCGACTGGTCCTCGAGCAGCGCGCCCTGCACGGTGTCGCCCGCCTCGATGGCCGCGAGCCGCCTGTGCACGTGCCGCGGGAGATCGCCCTGCGCCCGGAGCCCGTCCAAGATCGCGCCGCGCACGCGCAGGTTCGCCCAGCGCCGGAACGGGACGCCGCGCTCCGCCTCGAACGTGCGCGCTGCATGCAGGAGCCCCTCGTGGCCGTACGACGCGATCTCGTCCTTGCCGAGCGCGCGCCCGACACGCCTTGCGAACTGACGCGCGTTGACATCGACGAGGTCGAGCCCCTCGGCGATGCGCGCGAGCACCTCCGCGGAGTCGGCTCCTGCAGCGCCAGGTCGAGTGCCTTTGGATGCCCCCGTCACGAGGACTCGATCGGAGCGGTCGCGGCGTCGAGTGTCAAGCTGCACGGCGAGGGGCCGGCACTCTTTACTCCTGCGCGCGGATTGGTAGACGTCCATGTTCTCGATGGGACCCGCGCGTGAGACATCTGACGATCCGAGCGACGACGTGCCGCCGGACGCGTCGGTCGCCGGGGACGGACGCTCGGCCGTGACGGCGATCTTCGGCGACGAGGCCAAGAGCGGCGAGGTGGACGCGCGCGCGTTCGCGGCGTGGCGCTCGTGGCTCGGCGCGCTCGCGAGCGATCCGAAGGCGGCCATGGCGGCGGCGCTCGCGTACGAGTCGCTCGCCGGCGAGGGGCGCGACGCGTGGCTTACGGCGCTCGAGGACGACGCACCGGGCGTCCGCGTCCCGCCCGTCGCCCTCTACGCGCCGCTGCTCGCGGTCGAAGGGGACGCGGCGCGGCGCGCCCGCATCGAGACGGCGCTGGAAGAGGCCGGGCCGCACGACGCGAGCCGCCGCCACGCTCTGCGCGGCACGACGGCGACCGGCGACACGCTCTGCGTCATCGTGAGCCCGCTCTACCTCGACTTCGTCGAGCTGCTCGTCTGCCGCATCGACGACGCGGGCGTCAAGAGCGCGCGACACGAGCCGCTCACGCACCTGCGCGACGAGGACGCGATCCCCGAGGCCGACGGCGCGGAGCTCGAGCTCACGCCGATGCCGATGGTGGTCGAAGAGCTCGCGCACGCGGTCGTCGCGCACCAGCGCTCGGGCAAGCCCGCGCCCGAGGCGCTGCAGCGCTTCACCCACCTGTTCGCCCCGGCGTGGGGCAGCGGGGACGAGTGAGCGTGCTGCCGGACGGCCGCCCCGACTTGGCCGGTCGCTGCGGCACTTGCGCGCGCTTCGTCCGCGTGACCGAGACCACCGACGAGAACGGCGAGGTCAAGCGCCGCGGCGACTGCCTGCTCGGCGTGTGGCCGTCGCCGATCTTCGAGACGAACACCTGCTCGCAGTACGTGCAGAAGGGCACGTTCGGCAGCACGGTGAAGAAGCCGCCCCTTCGGCGGCGCACGACGAGCCCCTCGAGCTCCGGCGGCGCGCCGTCGGCGCTCGGGCCGCGCGAGAAGACAGCTATTCGCCTCCCGGAGGATTTACTGGAAATGGACGCCGAAGAATTTCGTCAGGTGCTGACCGAGGTGATCCGCGACGAGCTCGGCGTCTCCGACGTCGAGCTGGGCGGGCGGTGGAGCGGCGGTGAGATGGTGCTGAAGCCCGGCAAGGAGGGGACGGCGGAGAAGCGCATCCCCATCGAGAGCCTCTTCCACAAGGTCGTCATGATCCGCGACAAGCTGCGCGTGCTCGAGGCCAAGGTGAACGGGAGCAAGCTGACCGACGAGGAGAAGGTGCAGCTGCAGCAATACGTGACGCAGTGCTATGGGTCACTGACCACGTTCAATGTGCTCTTCGCGAACAAGAACGATGGGTTCGTGGGTCAGAAGGGCGACGAGTAGCGTCGCGCTCTTCGCGTGCGCGTGCGCGTGCGCGTGCGCGTGCGCGGCGTGCGGGAGCAAGCCGCCGCCGGAGCCGGTCGGCGTCTCGCGCGTCGACACGCCGGAGCCAAAGGCCGGCGCGCCGATCGACTTCGCGTTCGACTCCCTCGACGCGCGCGCGGTGTCGTCCGTCGCGACGCGCGGCAAAGTCACAGTCCTCGCCTTCGTCGCGACGTACGACCTCGGGAGCCAGGCGCAGGTAAACTACCTCGTCGCGATGGCGAAGCACGACGGCGAGCGCGTCAACTATGCCCTCGTCGCGCTCGACCAGCACAGCGAGCGCGAGCTCGTCGAGGTGTACCGCAAGAACCTCGACGTCACGTTCCCCGTCGCCCTCGCGGACGCCGAGACGATCGCCGGCGGTGGCCCGTTCGGCGACGTCCACCGCATCCCGGCCGTCGTCGTGCTCGATCGCAAAGGACAGATGGCTTGGAAGAAGACGGGCCTCGCCAAGGCCGACGAGATCCGCGCCGCGATGCGCCGGCTCTAAACGCGGTCGTCTCCGGAGACGTGCTGCGACCGGAACGGGGGTAGTCTGAGGGCATCGTGCCCGCATCGCGCGCCCTCTTCCTCGGCTCCTGCGTCGGCGCGTCGCTCGTCGCCGTCCTCGCCGGTGAACAGCGCGCGCAGGCGCCGGGGCTGCACATCGCGCGGGCGCACGCCGCGGTCGCGGTCGCCGTCGCGCGCGCGCGCGCGCCGGAGGCGTCCTCCGCGCCCGAGCCCACGATGCGCGAGGGCCGCGCCCTGAAGGTCCATCTCGCCGCCGGCAACGACGGCGCGCACGACAACGCGTGGGTCTACATCCCGTCGCGCTTCGATCCCCGCGCGCCGCTCCACGTGGCGATCGCGTTTCACGGCTTCAAGAACTGCATCGAAAGCTACGTGAGCCCGGCCGGCACGATTTGCCCGTCCGGACAGGAGCAGCGGACCGGCTACGACATCGCCGCGCAGGTGGAGAAGAGCGGCACCGGCGCGATCTTCGTCGTGCCCGAGCTCGCGGCCGCGGCGGTCGATCAGCCGAGCAGCGACCCCGGCAAGCTCGGCAAGCTCGGCGGCCTGCGGCGCTTCGTGAAGGAGCTGGTCGAGGTCACGCTCGCGCCGGAGCTCGGGCCGCGCCGCTACGAGGACGTGGCGCGCGTGATGCTCCTCGCGTCGAGCGGCGGCTACCAGGGGCTCCTCGCGGCGCTCGCGAACGGCCACGTCGAGCGCGTGCGCGACGTGTACTTGCTCGACGCGTTCTACGTCGACACGAGCGCGCTCACCGCGTTCCTGCGCGCGCGCCCGGGCGACTTCCGCCCCGACGCGGAGGACCCGCGCCACTTCGGGCTCGTCTTCTGCCGCAAGAGCGGCACCGCGCGCCAGAGTCGCGACTTCGGGCTGCGGCTCGGCACGTTCATGGCGAGCCGCGGCGCGGGCGCCTACTACGCCTTCGACGGATGGTCGCCGATCCCGGACGCCGACGATCTCCGCGTCCCTGCGTTCGTGTACATGTCGAGCCTCGAGCATGACAAGGTCGTGCGCGAGTACCTCTGGCGATTCCTCGCCGTGTCCGGGATCTGAGCGCGCGCGCGACCTGGCGTCCTGCCAAGCCGCGCCGCCGCGCCGCCGTCGCCGCGGTTCGCCTTACTTCTGTTTGTCGCGGCAGACGATCTGCTGCTTCCTGCCGGGGCCAGGGCCGGGGCCGCCGGGGCCGCCGCCGGTGCCGCCGCCGAGGTAGAGCTGGCACTCTTTGTCCGTCGCGCAACCGACGTAGATGCACTGGTGCTGGACGCACGAGAAGAACCGGTACTCCTCGGGGTTGCCGCACTCGAGATCGCTCTCGCACGGGACGACGCACGTACCGTCCTTCGCGCACGTCGCCGTGACGTTCCTCGTCGCCGCGATGCACTCGCGGTCGGTCTGGCAGCCGCCGGTCGCGGAGCAATGGCCGTTCGCGCAGCGGTTGAACGCGGAGCACTCGGTGTCCGTCTTGCACGGCGGCACGCACTGCCCCAGGTCCCCGCAGACGTAGCCGTTGGTGCACTGCGAGTCGGTCGTGCACTGCACGCACTTGCCGCTATTGCACTGGAAGGTGCCGCCGCCGCAGTCGGTGGCCGTCTGGCAAATCGACTGGCACGAGCCGTTCGTACACGCGTACTTCGAGCCATCGCACGGGATGCAGTACGCCTTGTACTGCGAGCAGGAGAACGACTGCGGGTTGCCGGACTGCTGGCACTGCGTGTTGAGCGACGGGCAGTCGATCCCGGTGGGGGGCGTGGTGGCCGGGCAACAGTCCACGGGCTGCGCGCACTGGATGACCGCGCAGCTCTTTGCGGTCGCCGCGACGTTGAACTCGCCGTGGACGCAGAGGCCGCCGCCGGTCGCGCGCGGGACGCAGTCGAGGCCGTCGGCGCAGTCGTTGGTCGTCTGGCAGACCTCGCCCTTTGACGACTTGCGCTCCGGCGCGGCGTTCGAGCCGCTCTTGCAGCCGGCGGTGAGCGCCGCGATGCCGAAGGCTGCGGCGAGGGTGACGGTAACGAAGGTGCGCGTGCGGGTCATGGGAAGAAGCCCTTTCGGCAGGCGGAAAAGCAAACGGACGGACGTGGCCATCCGGGGCGTCGTACGCCGTTCGCCGGTGCAACCTTCCCTCGAGCCTCCCTGGCCGCGGCGGCGCGGGCTACTTCGTCGGGACGATGGGCGCGCTCGTCGTGGATCCCGCGCCCCAGAACGAGAGTCCCGGCGGCGCCGCCGGGATCGCGATGTTCTTGGTCGACAGCGCCCCGCCCGCGACGGTCACCTCGAAGAGCTCGCCCGCGTTGTCGAAGCCAAAGACGCTGCCACCCCAGAACGCGAGGCCGAAGACGTCGGCGTGCTTCACGTCGCCGTAGTTCTTGAGCATCGCGCCCGTCTTCGGGTCGACCTCGACGAGGCAGTCGGCGCAGCCGTTGCCCTTCACGGTGAGGTACGTCGGACCGCCCTTGACCGAGACGATGTCGCCGCTCGAGACGAGGCCGTGGCCGAGCGCGCCGACCGTGACCTTCGCGCCGGTGCCTGGATCGATGCGCACGTAGCTGCTCCCCTCGTAGCCGACGAGCGCCTCGACGTTCGCGTCGAGCGTGCCCTTGGGGACGAAGGAGAGCGAGTTCGGGTACGAGCCGGTGGCGATCTGCGTGCACTTCGCGGTCGCGCGGTCGATCGTATAGAGCGCGCCGGACGTCGTCGCGAAGATGCGGGAGCTCGCGTCGAGGGCGATGTCGATGACGCTCGAGCAGCCCGCGAACGGGCCGATGACCGTGACGGCTTTGGTGTTCGGGTCGAGGCGGTAGAGGGTGCTTGCGCTGTGGCCGTAGACCTCGGCGACGAGCTCCGGGGGGGCCGAGGCTGCGTCGTTCGCGAAGCCCGGGCCGCCGCCCCCCGCGCCGCCTCCTCCTCCGCCCGCGCCTCCTCCGACCCCGCCGCCGTCGGCGTCCGCGTACCCCGCCTTGCTGGCGCTCGAGGCGCAGGCGCCGAGGGCGAGCGCGCCGGCGACGACGAGCGTGACGAGGGAAGCGGCGGACGCGGGGGTATGCATGGAAGGGTCACCCTAGGCCGTCGCCCCGCGCGCGCACGTCACCTCACCGTCTCGGTCGTCGCGTGGCCAAAGGCGATTTCGGAATCGCGCGCGCCGCGGGGGCGTTTGGAGCGGGATGACGAACCTGCCTTCTTGGCCTTGGCTCAAGGACCGACTGCGCCTGCGTCGCGGCGGCGTCGTGGCGGCGCTCGGCCTCGCCGGGGCGTTCGGACTCGTCGCGCAGAATGGGCATTTCCGCTTCAGTGTGCCGCTCGGGGCCGCGTGCGTGGTCGTCGCCGCGTGGGGGATCCTCGACGCGCTCGGGAGCTTCGACGACGAGGACGCTCCGGCCGCCGAGACCTCGGCCCGCGCGCTCGCGACGCCGGTCCTCGCGCTCCTCGCGGCGGCGGTCGCCTTCGCGTGCGCCCTCGCGGGCGCGCAGTCCGGCGTCGGGCCATCGTGGGCGTGGGGAATTCTCGTGACCGCGCTCTTCGTCGCGGGCGTCGCGGCGACGTTCCGGCTCGGCGTGGCGCTCGGCCCTTGGGCCACCGACGAGACCGGCGCGCGGCGCCCGCTCGCGCGTCGCCACGGCTTCTGGCTCGTCGCGCTCACGGGCGCCCTCTACCTGCCGACGCTCGGCAGCGCGTCGCTGTGGGATCCTTGGGAGACGCACTACGGCGAGGTCGCGCGCGAGATCTTGTCGCGCGACGACTGGATCTCGCTGTGGTGGGTGCAGGAGGGCTGGTTCTGGAGCAAGCCGATCCTGAGCATCTGGATGCAGTCGCTGGCGATGTCGTCGCTCGGGACGAGCTTCTCGCCGGGCGAAGTGCTCGCGGGCGCGTCGGGCCACCTCGCGCGCCCGGAGTGGGTCGTGCGCGCACCCACCGTGCTCTTCTCCATCGTCGCCGTGTATGTCCTCTACAAAGGCGTCGCGCGCGAGCACGGGCGGCGCGCCGGGATGCTCGGCGGCGTCGTGCTCGTCACGATGCCCGACTGGCTCTTCATCTCGCACCAGACGATGACGGACATGCCGTACGTCGCGGGCCTGAGCTGCGCGCTCGGGCTGGTCCTCGTGGGGCTGTCGGTGCCGGAGGCCCAGACGGCGCGCGTGTACAGGGTGACGGTCGGGCGCTTCGCCTTCGGGCTCACCGCGTGGCACCTCGTCATGGGCGCCGTGCTCGCGTGCGCGCTGCCGCAAATTCTCCTGGTCGCGTCGCGCAACGTCGAGCTCGTGATCCACGGCGCAGGGCCGCACGGCCTGCGCCTGAAGGACGATCTCTTCACGAGCGGCTCCGCCGGCAACTGCGGTGTGCTCCCCGGCAACGAGGCGTGCCGCACCGTGTCCGCGACGGTCCACGGCCTGCCGCCGCTCGCCCAGGCGCTCCTCTGGACGGCGCTCCTCGC
>JAYVXL010000179.1:0-7751 GCA_043785185.1 Myxococcales bacterium | reverse complement strand
CGCGGTCCCGCCGGCGGCTGCGATCTCCTTCGCGATCGCGTCGAGCTTGTCGACCTTGCGGCCGAGGAGCGCGACCTTCGCGCCCTGCTTGGCGAGGCGCTTGGCGATCCCTGCGCCAATCCCGCTGCCTCCGCCGGTGACGAACGCCGCCTTGCCCACGAGGAGACCCGGAACGAACACGCTCATGCGCGCTCTTCTACGCCGCCTCCTGCGCGCGCGAAAGGCGCCGCGAACACGCGCCGCCAGAGCGGGTAGCTCCAGCAGATGAAGACGAGGTGGCTCGTGACGAGGCGCACCGCCCAGTACGCGTGCGCGGTGACGGGCGCGCTGCGGAGGACGAGATCGTAGAGGACGCCGTTCAGGGCCAGCGCGACGAGCTCGACCGCCGTGTAGCCGAGCGCCTGGCGCGCGAAGGAGCCCTTGGCCGCGCGAAAGGCGAAGTGGCGGTTGCCGAGGAAGTTCGCGACGCCGCCGGCGAGGAGCGCCGGGAGGCTCGCGGCGCGCGCGTCCCAGTGGAGCGCGGAGACGAGGACGGAGAGGACCGCGAGATCGGTCAGCGTCGCCGCGACACCCGCGGCGCCGGCGCGGAGGAGCTCGAGGAGGCGCGGGAGGGACGGGAGGGACGGGAGGGACGGGAGGGACGGGAGGGACGGGAGCGGATGCCGCATGCCGAGGGTGCTGCAAGGGCGAGGCCAACTCGTTGAGTGGTTGAACCAGTTGCGGAAGGGCGCAAATTGCAGAGTTTGGCGAAAAGTCGTTCGCTAGCGAACGACTTTCGCGAACCCACGTTCGCCGCTCGACGCGAACCTGCGTTCGCGTCGCGCCTTCACGTCAGCGTGGCGGTCGCCCCGCCGCGGCGTCTGCGTCGGCCACGTCCGCCAGCCCCGCCAAGTCCGCCAGCCGCAGCGGATGGAACGGCGGCCGCGGCGTGATCGGCATCGCCGCCGACCCGCCCTTCTCGGCGAGCAAGCGAGCACACAACGCCACGCACGACTTCCCCTGGCACCAGCCCGTCCCGAAGCCGGTGTACCGCTTCAGCGACTCGAGATCGTCATGCCCGCGCTCGATCGCGTGGTCCAACTCCTGGAGCGTCACGTCCTCGCATCGGCACACGAGCGTCTTGCTCATCGGCGCGTCACTCCTTCTCGTGCTCGCCCTCGTGCTCGCCCTCGTGCTCCCCCTCGTACTCGCACCGCGCGTCCGACGTCTCCCAGAGCGTCACGCGCTCGAGGCTCGGGAGCTTGGGCTTCATGTGCCGCCAGATCCACACCGAGAGGTTCTCGCTCGTCGGGTTCTCGAGCCCGGGGATCTCGTTCAAGAGGTGGTGATCGAGCTGCGCGTTCAGCGGCGCCCACAGCTCGTAAAGCTCGCCGAAGTCGATGAACCAGCCCGTCTCCACGTTCACCGGCCCCGCGATCGTCAGCTCGACCTTGAACGAATGCCCATGCATCCGCGCGCATTTGTGGCCCGGCGGTACCTTCGGTAGCTGGTGGGCGGCTTCGAACTTGAATTCATGGGTGAGGCGAACGACGGGCGGCTTGGTCATGGGCTGGGGGGCACAGCTTGCACAAAGCCGCGGCTTCGGCTACCAATTCCGGCCCTCGCTCTCGCGGCGGTCGTGACCCGACGTTTTCGGTGCCCCGGCCGCCCCCGCAGCAAAACCGTCAGGATCCGTCATGTACCTCATGCTCTCGAAGAAGCCGCGCAAGGCGAACCGGTCCAAGTCCAAGCGCTACCGCGCGAAGCTCAAGGCGAAGGATCGCAACCGCCGCAACCGCGTCTATCAGAAGGTCTAATCCGCGCGCCGGTCGCGACAGGCGCCCTCGTGCAGGACGTGTTCTTCCTCACCTGCGGCACCCTGCGGGTGCCCGCGTTCGCCGTCGGCCCGTCCGTGCGTGTCTCGCCGTTCCGCGGCGTCGGCTTGAGCGTCACCGTCGCTGTGGTCCAGCGCCCCGACGGTGAGTTGGCGCTCGTCGACGCGGGCTGGAGCGCGGAGGCGTGCGCGTCGCCGATGCGTACCTTCGGGCCCGCGCGCTGGGCGTACCTTCGCCCGCGCGTCCGCCCCGCCGACGCGATCGCCGCGCAGCTCGGCGCGCTCGGCTTCGACACCCGCCGCGTCCGCACGATCGTCGCGACGCACCTGCATCTCGATCACATCGGCGGCGCCGTCGACTTCCCGAACGCCGAGGTCGTGTGCACCGACCTGGAGCTCGCGGCGTACCGCGGCAAGAAGCACCTCGGCTACCGCGCCGCCGACCTCGCGAAGACCGGTCGCGTGCGGACCGTCACGATGACGAGCGATCCGAGCTACGGCTTCCCCGCGAGCCACGATCTCTTCGGCGATGGCGGCGTCGTCCTGCTCGACGCCCGCGGACACACGCGCGGAAGCGTCGCCGTCGCGCTTCGCAGCGCGCGCGGCGCGTGGGTCCACGTCGGCGACGCCGCGTTCCAGGCCTGGGAGTACGGCATTGGGGGGCGGGGACCGAGCCTGCTCTCGCGCCTGCATGGATGGGACGGCGACGCGATCTCCCGCGCGCAGGCGTGCCTTCGCGCGTGTCAGGTGGATCCGCGACGCCCGGTGATCGTGCCGAGCCACGACGAAGACGTGCTCGCGACCCTGCCGCGCGCGCCGCTCACGACGACGAACTAGCCGAGCCAAGCCGCGCCGAGCGGCCCACGCGCGGCGCGCTTCTACGCGCCTTTTCGGAGCTCGGTCAGCACGAGCTTCGCGACGGCCTTGAGCGTGTCGAACACGCCGACGCCGGTGCGCGCGACGGCCTCGAACTCCGGCACGTTCGTCGGGTTCAGCATCTGACGGAGCTCGTCCATCGACGCGACGTTCGGGAGATCGCGCTTGTTGTACTGGACGACGTACGGGAGCTTGTCGAGCGAGTAGCCCTGCTCCGCGAGGTTCGTTCGCAGGTTCTCGACGCTCTCGAGGTTCGCCTCCGTGCGCTCGATCTGCGAGTCGGCGACGAAGATGACCCCGTCGACGCCCTTCAGGATCAGCTTGCGCGAGGCGTCGTAGAAGACCTGCCCCGGCACGGTGTAGAGGTGGAAGCGCGTCTTGAACCCGCGAATTTCACCGAGCGACAGCGGCAGGAAGTCGAAGAACAACGTGCGCTCCGTCTCCGTCGCGAGGCTGATCATCTTGCCCTTCGCTTCGGGGTTCGTGCGCTCGTAGATGTACTGCAGGTTCGTGGTCTTCCCGCAGAGGCCTGGCCCGTAGTAGACCAACTTGCAGTTGATCTCGCGCGCCATGTAGTTGATGAAACTCATCGATTCGGCCCTAGCACTTGTCTTCGCCCTCAGTCGTTGAAGAGGTTGTCGATGTCTTCGTCGGTGATCTCCGCGAAGGGCGAGTCCGCTCCGGGCTCGGCGACCTTCTTCAACAGCGACTCGAAGATGTGATTGAGCTCCTCGCTCGCCTTCTTCACGCGCAGGCGGACGAGGCCGAGGCTCGACCGCGAGTCGAAGATGACGACGAGGATGACGCGGTTGCCCACGAGCTGGATGTGGATGTTGGCCTTCTCGCCCTCGTGGAACTGAGTGGCAAACTCGTTCTCTTTCAGGAGCTTCGCCATGCCGCCCGTCGCGGCGATGTTGCCGGCGGTGAGCGACGCGAGGCTGGTGGTATCGATGTGGTCGATGTCACCGCTCGCGGCGATGAGCTGACCATTTTTGTCGACGATGAAGACGACCTTGGCGTTCGCGTCCCGGACCAGGCGGTCTACGACCGCTTGGATCTGGTTGAACTCCTCCTCGTACATCACCATCTGCGGATTGACCATTCGACCCTCGTTTGCGCGCCGCGTGAGCCACAGGGCCCGTCGTCGGTTTTATCCGATCGGGGGCCCGAACGGCAAGGAGACCGCAACGAAGCGAAAAAGAACCAAAATGCCACGCCGGCGCGCGGCGGGGCGATTCGGTCAGGCGCAGAAGCGTGTCACCGCGTCGTAAAGGACTCGAACGCCCCATTTCAGGCCGTCCACGTGCACCCGCTCGTCGTCGCCGTGGTACATGCGCGCGAAATTGACGCCGTCGTTCGGGAGCTGGATGGGGCTGAAGCCGTAGCTCTTCGTCCCGAGCTTGCTGTAGGCCTTCGCGTCCGTGAAGCCGGGGATCATGTAGGGAAGGGGGTGCCCGCTCGGGTCGTGCTCTTTCAGCGTCCGCGCGAGCTGCTCGAAGAGCGGCGTGTCGCTGGACGTGACGGTCGGCTCGGCCGAGCGAAGGACCTCGAGCTTCGCGCCCTCGCCGAGCACGTGCCGCAGCTCCTCGAGGAAGCCGCTCTCGGTCTGGCCCGGGAGGATGCGCCCGTCGAGCTCCACCGACGCGCGGCCGGGGATCACGTTGACCTTGCTCCCCGCCCGCAGGACCGTCGGCGAGGCTGTGTTCGACAGCATCGCGCCGAAGCTCCTCTTCTGTCCGTCGTCCTTCACCAGCCAGTCGAGGATGTGCGGCGCGATCTGCGGCACCGTGAGGCGCCTGAGCACGGTCGCCTGTGGCTGTGGCAGGTGCGCGGCGAGCTCGTGGATGAAGCGAACCACGACGTCCGTAGGGTGCATCGGGAGGCGGGTCTTGCCGAGGCGCGCGATCGCGCCGGCGAGGCGCACGACCGCGCTGTTCGGATCGGGCAGCGACCCGTGGCCGGGCGAGCCCTCGAACGACGCGCGCACCCAGCAGATGCCCTTCTCGGCGACCTGGATCGGGTAGAACGTGCGGCCGAACATGTGGAGCGAGAACGCGCCGATCTCGCCGAGCATGTACTCTGCACGCACGAGGTCGGCGTGATCGTCGACGAGGAAGAGGCTCCCGTTCTCGCAGCCGGCTTCCTCGTCGGCCACGGCCGCGAAGATGACGTCGCGCGCGAGCTTCTTGCCACGGCGGGCGATGAGGGCGAGCACGCAGGCGCTCATCGCCGCCATGTGCTTCATGTCGATGGCGCCGCGACCCCATAGGTAGCCGTCGTGGATCTCGCCCGAGAACGGGCCGTGCTTCCACCGGGCGGCGTCGGCTTCGACGACGTCCACGTGCGCGTTCAAGAGGAGCGGCGCCTTCTCGCCGGTGCCGGGAACGCGGGCGATCATGCACGCGCGCTTCTTCTTCTTCGCGACCAGCGTGGGCTCGACGTTCGCCGCGCGGAGAAAGTCGGCGAGCGCCTCCGACGCGACGGTCTCGTTGCCGTCGTCCTCCGCGCCGTTGCCGCGGTTCACGGTGGGCATGCGAATCAGCTCGGCGAGGAGCTTCACGCACGTGTCGCCCTCCGCCTGCCAGTCGAAGTCGGTCGTCATCACTCGACCCGCAGCTCGACGCCGACGCCGAAGCCGTAGAAGCGGCCGCCCTGGTCCTGGTTCACCGCGGGGACCACCAGCTGCGCCTTGAAGTCGAGGAACGACGCGGCCTGAACGCCGAGGCCGAAGCCGATGCGCAGGTCTTGGCCCGCCCTCCGGAAGCGCATCCCGGTCATCGGCCCTAGCCAGACGCGGTCGGAGACCTGGAACCATATGTCGACCGGCACGACGAGGCCGCTCTGCAGCGGGTTCGAGAAAATGAGCGGGACGAAGCCGCCGGTGTCGATCCGCGCGACCTGGCCGACGCGAAACCTGACCGGCACGCCGAAGACGAGGCCGGCGCTGCTGTTGGTCTCCGCCGGAAGGAACACGCGCCCCTGCAGCGCGACCTCGACGTGCTCGCCGCGGCTCACGTTGCCGGTGATGGCGAACTCGGGGTTGGCGATCGGGCTGCTGCGCGTGCCGAAGTTGATCGAGTCGTAGAGGCGCCCGTACGCGTCGGCGCCGGTGACGCGGCCGTCGAGGCCCGCGCGGATGCCGGTGCGGAGGCCGAGCTGGAGGCGGGACGTGACGCCGAAGGTCGCCTCGAGGTTGACGCCGAAGCCCGTGATCGACGTGGTGTCCGTCGCCGGGGCGTGGACGCCCCCGAGGCCGACGTCGAACGCGAACACGCCCTTGGGCAACGTGTCGGGGCGGGCCGCCCACGGCCCGGCCGCCTGCGCGGTCGGCGCGCGCGCGGCGATGACGGCGAGCGCCGCCGCGAGGATGCGGCGCCTCACGGCTTGAACCTCACGGAGATCTCGACCTCCGCGTCCGGATCTTTTCCGCGCGAGACGGGCACGGAGACGAACGCGGGGTCGGCGCGCAGCGCGCCCATCACCGCCGTCATGAGGCGCGGGCGCACGCGCGCTTTCCACGCCTCGAGCCAAGCGTAGCCGTCCGCGTCCCCCGTGTAGCCCTCGCCGAACTCGGCGGCCAGGTCGACGGAGATCACGAACCGTCCTTCCTCGCGGTACGTCGGGGTGTCCGGCATGTGCTACGGAACGTAACATGGTGAGGGCCGCGGTCGCCGCTCCGGGTTCCCTCGGGCCTGCCGAGATCGCCGCGAGGTCGGCGGACGCGCTCGACCGGCCGCTCGCGTTCGACGTCGAGCTGACGGTGGCGCGCGCGGACGCGGACGCCGTGCTCCTCGGCGCGCATCAGCGCGCGACGGCGGGCGCGCTCGCGGCGCCGGCGCGCTGCCATCGCCGCGGCTCTGGCGGCGCCGCCGTCCGCGTCGGACCGGGCACGCTCTGGGTCTCCCTCGCGCTCGCGCGCGTGGGCGCGCTCGTCCCATGCGCGCCCGACACCATCCTGAATCGCCACGTCCGCCCGCTCCTCCGCGCGCTCTCGCGCTCGGGCGCGCTCGCGCACTACTTCGGTCGCGACTGGGTCAGCGTCGCGCACCGGCCCGCCGCGGCGATCGGCTTCGCGCACGATCGCGCGAGCGGTCGCCTGCACGTCGAGGCCTTCATCGCGGTCACGACGCCGTTTGCGGTGGCCGAGCGCGCGTCGTTCCTGGGCAAGTCGCCGGGGACGCTCGCCCAGCTGACCGGCAAGGACGTAGACATGGAACGCCTCACGCGCGCCGTCGTGGAGGCGTACGCGCCGAACGCGGCGGCGCTCGCCCTCGCGCCGTGCGCGCCGGCGGGCGCGCTCGTCGCGGAGTCGCCGTGGACCGCGACGGGCGAGGAGGCCATTGGCGAGATCGGCGCGTCGCGCGAGCGGGACGGCCGCGTCCGCGTCGGCGGCGAGCTCATGGTCTCGCGCGACGCGCTCGCCGAGCTCGAGGCGCGCCTCGCCGCGGGCGAGCCCGCCGAGAGCGCCGCCCTCTTGTCGCTCGGCGCGCCCGGCGTGGCGCTCGAAGGCGTCCGCTCGCTCGAGAGCGTCGTCGACGTCGTCGCGCGCGCGCGCGCTCACGCGTGACGCGGCCGCGCGACCGTCAGAACCGCGCTTGCAGCACCGACGACACCGTCTCGATCTGCTTGCTCGGCGCGGTCCTGCCCGGGGTGTGCACGTTGTCGATCGCGTGGTCGACCTCGGTCATCAGCTGCAAGCCCTTGGTGAAATGCACCACGGCGACGAACGAGTACGTGTCGCGCGCGTCGTTCGCCTGTGCGGTGTCCGGCGAGTAGAAGTCGTAGCGCGCGCCGAGCGTGAGCCACTCGCTCAGATCTTGCTCGACCCGCAGAAAGAGGCTCCGCTCGTCCTTGCCGGTCACGTCGTCGCCGATGTTGGCGGGCATCGCGGGGAGGCCGATGCCCGGTCCGTATTGGGTGCCGCGGTCCATGTTGTGGGCGAGCACGATCTCGCCGAACGCGCGCGTCTCGCCGAGCTTCTTCGCGAACGTGTGGTGGAGCGCCGCCTCGAGCTGACCGGCCGCGCGCGGGAACAACTTGAACTTGAGCGCCGTCGTCTCGG
>JAYVXL010000178.1:0-7758 GCA_043785185.1 Myxococcales bacterium | reverse complement strand
GCCGACGGAGCTCTCCACCTCCACCCAACCTCCGTGCTGTTTCACGATCCCGTAGACGGTCGCGAGTCCGAGCCCCGACCCTTTGCCCACCGCCTTCGTGGTGAAAAACGCTTCGAAGATGCGCGGCAGGGCGGCGGGCGGGATGCCGTCGCCGGTGTCGCGGACGCTGAGGCATACAAACGGTCCGACGACCGCCTCGGGATGGCGCTTCGCGGTCGCCGCGTCGAGGACGGCAGCGCGGGTCGTGATCGTGAGCCTTCCGCCGCGCGGCATCGCGTCGCGCGCGTTCACCACCAGGTTCAAGAGGACTTGCTCGAGCATTCCGGCGTCGGCGCTGATGATCGGAAGCGACGGCGCGTACTCGGACCGGACGGTGATGTCCTCGCCGACGATCCGCGCGAGCATCTTGACGAGGTCGCGCGCGACGGCGTTGAGATCGACGGCCGTGGGTCGCATGGCCTGCCTTCGGCTCGCGACGAGGAGCTGCCGCGTGAGCCTTGCTCCGCGCTCGGCGGCCTCTTGGATATCGGCCACGCGCTCTTTGAGCTCGGACGGGTCGCGGGTCTCGTGGAGGAGCTCCGCGCCGCATTGGATGACGGTGAGCAGGTTGTTGAAGTCGTGCGCCACCCCGCCGGAGAGCTGCCCGAGAGCCTCCATCTTCTGTGACTGTCGAAGCTGCTCTTCTAGGCGCTTGCGTTCCGCGATGTCGCGGCCGATGCCGAGGATTCCGACGAGCTGCCCGCCCGCCCTTCTCGGCGTCAGCGTGAGCTCGACATGCGCCTCGCGGCCCGGGGTCGGCGTGAGACGGACCTCGAACGTCGGCGGAGCCTCGCCGCGCAGCACCTGCGTAAATCGCGTCAGCGCCGAGTCCCGCTCCTCCGCGTGCACGAGCGGCCCGAACGCGAGCCCAATCCACGAGCCCCGTGGCCCGCCCAACATCGCCTCCGCGGCCCGGTTCAGCGAGGCAATGACGCCGTCCGTCGAGAGCGCGAAGATGGCTTCGCCGACGTCCTCGAAGAGGTCGCGATACCGCTCCTCCGACTGACGGATCTGCTCTTGGGCGAGGTTGCGCGCCGTGACGTCCATCATGGCGCCCACCACCCGAATCGGAGCGCCGTCGGCGTTTCGGATGACGTAGCCCCGATCCAGGATCTCGGCGAACGAGCCGTCGTGCCGGCGAAAGCGGTATTCGTCGGTCCAATACTGCTCGTGCTGCTCGATGAGCCGATGGAAACCGGCCTTCACGCGGTCGTGATCGTCCGGGTGGAGGCGCGTCGTCCAGGACTCCAAGCCGGGCTCGACCTGCGCGGGCGGATAGCCGAACCGGGTCTGGAAGCCGTCGCCCCACCACAGGCGGTTGTTCGCGATGTCCCAGTCCCAGACCACGTCGTTGGTGGCGCGCGCGACGAGCTGAAAGCGCTCCACATCTTGAGCAATCGCCGCCTCGACGCGCTTGCGCTCGGAGACGTCACGGAGAACCCCCACGAACTTCCGCGGCTCGCTTCGGCCCAGCCTGGCGATGGTGAGCTCCACCGGAACCTCGACGCCGTCGGCGCGCAGAGCGACCGTCTCCGTGCGCCGGTTCATGATCCGCTCCTCGCCGGTGGCTATGTACCGTGCAAACCCCTTGCGATGCGCGGCGCGCAGCGATGGCGGGACCATCACGTCGACGAGCGGGCGCCCCACCACCGCCGCGCGCGTGAAGCCCAAGGTCTGCTCGGCGCTCGGATTGAACTCCACGATGCGCCCGGCGGAATCGATGACGATGACGCAGTCGAGTGACGCCGCCAGCAGGGCGTCCTTCTGAGCTTCGTTGTCGTCGAACGCGCGCGCCACCCGCCGACGCAGCTCGAGCTGGTCGACGGCCCGACGCGCGAGCATGGCCAATGCGCTCCGTTTGGCGTCGTCGAGCTGGCGGGGCGCGTAGTCGAGCACCGCCACCGTCCCGATCGCGTGTCCACGTTGCGTGATCAGCGGCGCGCCCGCGTAGAAGCGGATGTGTGGATCGCCCGTGACGAGCGGGTTGCCCGCAAACCTCGGGTCGCGCGTGGCGTCGGGCACCACCATGACGTCCGGGGTGAGGATGGCGTACGCGCAAAAAGCGACATCGCGCGTGGTCTCGTGGGGCGTGAACGACAAGTGGGACTTGAACCACTGCCGCTTCGCGTCGACCAGCGTGACCAGCGCCACCGGAGTCCCGCAGACTTGCCGGGCAAGCTCGGCGATCTCGTCGAAGGCGGCCTCCGCTTCGGTGTCGAGAATGTCATAGGCGCGAAGCGAGCGGAGGCGCTCGTCCTCGTCGGCCGGAGGCGGTGCGGTGAAGAACACTACGGCTCTCCTGCAGCAGACCGGATGGGCGGGCGAGCGGCGGCGGGAGCCAGGGGGTGACGTACGGCTCCCACGCAGGAGTGCCGCGCGTTCCGGTCGTCTCGACAGGAGAGGCCCTCACCCCGCATGCGCCTGAGTCTACCCCCGAAGATTCCAGGGCTGAAGCCCGTTGCGCCACAAACGCCGGCGAGGTGATGACCGAAAGTCGGCTAGGTTCGTGCGCCATGCGCGCGTCCTCGATCCTCCTCGTCGTCGCGTGGGCCCTCGCGCTGGGTCCGCTCGGCGCCATGGCCGTCGCGGGGTGCGGCAGCGACGGAGCCGGCGGGGCCTCGCCCCCGGACGACGGCGGCGACGGGCGCGCCGAAACGTCACGTGACCCCGATGGGCGCGGCGATGTGTCGGACGGCGCGTCTCCGCCCGCCGACGCGTCCGGGGACGCCTCCCCCGACGCGAGCGCACCGTGTCCGCCCGGCGCCACCTTGCTCCATGACCGTCGCGCCTGCCCGGCCGATGCCGGCGTGTCGACGGGCGCGTTCGCGGCCGCCGCGGCCGCGCCGGGCGACGTCGTGGCGATGGGGTTCGACGAGGGGGCGCTCCCCTGCGTGCCCGTGGTGGTGTGCCGGCCCGAAGGCGCGCCGACGATGCTCTTCTCCGACGATCCGGAGTCGCCGACCGCCGACGGTGTTCTCTACGCAGACACCGTGGGCCCCGGGCGCTTCCGGCTATACGTGTATCATGCAAATGGTGGCGCGACCGCCCGTAAATTCCCGGTGGTCGTGCTGAACCCGAGCGCCGCCGCCGCGCGCGTCACGATCCGCAAGAAGGGCCTCGCGGCGCCGTCCACCGACTACGTCGGCGTCGGCAAGGCGGTCGCGGCGGCGTGGCTCGACTCGACCCTCGCCGACGTCGTGACGGTCCCCGCCGGCGCGCGCGTCCTGCTCGACGCCGCGCTCGACGCGAAGCACGCCGCGCGCGCGGAGCTCGTGCACGCGATCTACGACGTGGAGCTGGACGCGCCGCTCAAGATCTCGTTCGTCAGCCTCGGGATCGCGGCGGACGCGGCAACCGCGACCGGCGGCCTCTCGCTCTTGCCCGCCGACAATCTCCACGACCGCGGCACCTTCCCCGGCGCGGACGTCTCGCTCGTGGCGACGGAGCCCATCCTGCAGGCCGGCCACCTGCGCCTGGGCGACAACGTGACCGAGGACGATCTCGTCGGCACGGACGCGACCACCGGCGCCGCGAAGAAGCTGGGCGGCAATTACGGTGTATTCTACACGTTCAGCGCGAGCAGCGCGGGCGGCGTCGTCCTCGCCGCCTCCCCCCGCGGCGGCGAGTGGGGAGGCGTCGCGCAGCCTGCGTCCGGCGCGCCGTCGCTCCTCTTGCCCAAGGCGACGACCTCGCTCGCGTCGACCACCCGCGCCGCGTGGATCGGCGCGTCCGCCCCGGGCGCCGTGAGCGCCGCGCTGGTCACGGCCGGCGGGTCGAACCTCCCGCTCGATCTCGTCGTCGTCCCGCGCTGACCTCGAACCCACGTGGATCGCCCAACCCCCCGAAGTGAGGGCGTGCAGGCAGCGCCGTCCCCTCATTTCAGGTACTTGGGGAGATGTAGGTAAAGGTCCGCATTTTGCTTACCCCCGCGTCATGCGCCTCCGCTCCCTCCTCGTGGTCGCTCCGCTTTTCGCCGTCGCGTGCTCGGCGGCCCCGACCGACTCGTCCGACGCCGCCGAGGTTCAAGCCGCGCCGGACATCTCGCGTACGGCGTTCTCGGAGAGCGGTCGCCTCGCGCCGGACGCGCTCATGTCGGTCGACGCCACGCTCGACGGCAAGGTGCGCGCGTACCGCTTCAGCGCCTTCGGGAAGACGAAGATCAAGGTGACGGTCTCGTCGCCCGACTTCGCGCCGAGCCTCGTCATCGACGGTCCGATCCCGGGACAAGAAGGAAAGGTCGTCGCCTTCAAAGACGGCAAGAAGGGCAGCGGCACGACCACCTACGAAGGCACGCTCGACGCGCCGGGGGCCTACCGCGTCCTCGTCGGCTCGCGCGCGATGCTCGCGGGCGGCAAGGCGAGCGGCAAGGCCCACGTCGACTTCGCGTGCGAAGAGAACTGCCACCTGCCGGAGATCGCGCTCGCCGACGTCCTCCGCGATCTGCGAAGCAAGCTCGGGCAGGAGGCGCTCGGCGCCGCCGTCGGTCAGTGGATCGACGCGCACGTCACCGACGCCGAGCTCAATCGGACCATCAAGCGCAGCTTCGCCCAGGTCAGCCAGAGCGACATTCCCGACGATCTCGTCGCCCCGGTCATCCCGATGAGCCTCCTCCGCGCGAGCCAAGGGCTCTTCGAACAAGACAGGAAGGCCGCGGTCCCTCCGCCGGTCACGCAGGTCCTCGACCTGTCGGCGGCGCTCGCGAATTGCACGGTCACGCGCGGCGCGCGCAAGCCGGTGAACGCGGCGCTGCCGGGCCTCGAGGAGGGGGATTTCCCCGACTACTCGTACGACGACTGCTCGCTCGCGCGCGCCGAGGCGTTCGCCAGCGTGCTGAACAACCTCGCGATGGACAACGGCTCCGCGGTCACGGACGGCGCCCGCAGGTACACGACGATCGAGGAGGCCCTCCGCGCGCTCATCGCGTCGGGCCACCGCATCCGCGTCGACAATGCCCGCTACTTCGCGGACTTTCTCGGCCTCGCGTACAACGGCGCGACCGTCCGCGCGCCGGTGTGGGTCGACACGCAGATCCCGGTGCCCAACGGCGGCACGCTGAAAATGCCGGCGCCCCACGCGCACCACAACATTTACGTGAGCGGCCCGCTCGTCAACGCGCACCTCAAGTTCTTCCTGGGCGTCGACAGCGGCACCGCCTTCCGTGTCCAGTCCAACATCCTGCGCCACTGGTCGGGCGGTCACGCCGCGTACACGTACGACTCGAACGACGACGCGAACCAGGTCGTCAAGCTCCTCTCTCTGGGCGGCGCGCTGCGGAAGAAGTGGATGCTCGCGGGCGCCGACATGCCGGCGCTCGGCTACGGAACGCTCGGCGTGTGCACCGACTCGACGGCGATCCTCGAGTACGCGGCGCGCGGGACGATTACGCTCTTCCCGCTCGCGCACCCCAAGAGTAGCGCGGCCGCCGACGCGCTCGACGAAATCCTCGCGAAGCTCCCCGCGGACGTCGAGGGCTTCGAGCCGGCCGACGCCCTCGCGCGCATCAAGGCGACGATGCCGTTCGCGACGCTGGGCGAGGTGCCGTTCAAGCCGTTCGTCGACGCGATGAAGAAGCTCTAACGAGGCGCCGCCGACGCGAAGGGCCCTACGCCGTCCGCCTGCGCAGCTCGCGGACGCCGAGCCCGGTCTTCCTCCGCAGCAGCGAGCGCAGCGTCACGCCGTCTTCGTAGCCGACGCGCGCGGCGATGTCGTCGATGCCGCGCGCGGTGGTCTCGAGCTGGTAGATGGCGTCGTCCACGCGAAGATCCTGGACGAACGAGAGCGGCGACTTGCCGAGCGCGCGTTGCACGCGGCGCTCCAGCGTGCGCTCGCTCACCCCCGCCGCGCGCGCCGCTGCGCCCAACGAGAACGAGCAAAGGTGCCGGCGCGCCCACCCCTCGAACGCTTCCACGACCTCGTCGGTGTGCGCGAGGTGGTCGGGCATCACGTACGCCGCCTGCGACCGCCGGCGATCGAAGGTGAGGTGGCGCGCGGTGATGCGCGCGAGCGACGGGCTCTTGCGCCGCACGATCGAGAGCGCCAGATCGAGGTGCGCCAGCGCCGCGCCCGCCGTCACCACGCCCGCCGCGTCGACGATCATCTGCGACTCGTCGAGCTTCACGGCCGGGAAGCGCTCGCGGAACGCTGGCGCGAGCCACCACGTGGTGGTCGCCGGCTTGCCATCGAGCAGCGACGTCGACGCGAGCAGGAACGTCGCGGTGCACGCCGCCGCGACGCGCGCGCCCGCGCCCTTCCACTCGCGAAGGAGCGCGCGCGCGTCGGCGGCGTCGGGCTGCGCGAGCGCGGCGTCGAGCGCGTCGGGCGTCTTCGCGCCGAGCGCCGGGACGAGGACGAGCTCCGGCGTCCGCCGTGGCCGCGGCTCGAGCGGCACCGTGAGCCCCTGGCCCGTCTTGACGCGGCGGCGCACACCCACGCGGGACACTGAGAATCCCCGGCCCTCTGGGGCAAACGCGTTCGCGAGCGCGAACGTGTCGAGCAGGGTCGACAGCCCGAGATCGAAGACGCCATCGAGGAGCAGCACCGCGATCCGCATGGCGAAAACGATACCATCATTGTCGATCCCGCCACTGCCCCTGACGCGGCCGCGGCCCTACGTTGGCCCCTCAACCACGAAGGAGGTCTCTCATGGCAAACGTCAAAGTCGCTCTGGTCGTCCGCTGCGTCGCGAAGGCTGGCAAGGAGGAAGAGGTCGGCAAGTTCCTCGCCGGCGCGCTGCCGCTGGCGCAAGGCGAGGCGTTTACCCCGGTCTGGTTCGCGCTCCGCACGTCGCCCAACACGTTCTACATCGTCGACGCGTTCTCGAGCGACGAGGACCGGACCAAGCACCTGACGGGCGAGATCGCCAAGGCGCTCATGGGCAAGGCGTCGGAGCTCCTCGCGGAGCCGCCGGCGATCGAGAAGGCCGACGTGCTCGCCAGCAAGTTGCCCGGCTGAAACTGCGACGTTCGCCTCTCGAGCCCGGGCGTGCCATCGCGCCACATGTGAGGCGTTAGAGCGGCTCGCGGGGCCGAAATGCGCGAGAACTCGACCACGCGGGGATGGCGCGGTCCGTGCTCTGTAGCGCCTCGTGCGCGAAGCAGGCGACCCCGTGCCCGATGGGCTCACGCAGGTGCCGCTCGCCGGGCAGCTCACGCTCGCCGGCGCGGCGGAGACGTGGCGAACGCTTCACGGCCTCGTCCACGACGTCCCGAAGGGCTCACGCGTCGCGCTCGATTTATCGGCGGTCGAGTCGATCGACGGCGGGTCGATGGCGCTGCTCGTGCAGCTGCGCGCCGAGCTCGCGGCGCGCGGCGTGCGGGCGGAGCTCACCGGCGCGACGGGCGCCGTCCAGGCGCTGCTCCACCTCTACGCGGGGGACGTCGCGCCGCTGCGCCGCCGCGTCGTGCGGACGGAAGGGACGCTGGAGCAAATCGGCCGCGGCACCGTCGATTTCTTCCTCGAGGCGCAGCGCATCCTGGGCTTCCTGGGCGACATGCTCCTGTCGGCGGTGGGCCTCCTGCGCGAGCCGAAGACCGGCAATTGGAAGGATCTCGCCCCGACGATGGAGCGCGCCGGCGTCAACGCGGTGCCCATCGTGGTGCTCATCAACTACCTCGTCGGCTTCGTGATGGCGTTTCAGGGCGCCAACCAGCTCCGGCAGTTCGGCGCGAACATCTTCGTCGCGGATCTCGTGGGCGTGTCGATCACGCGCGAGCTCGGGCC
>JAYVXL010000177.1:0-22796 GCA_043785185.1 Myxococcales bacterium | reverse complement strand
TCTGGATCGCGTTCGAGCGGCTCAACGGCGAGGGGCTCGATGAGCGCCTGCGCCGGGAGGCGTACCTGTCCTTCGGCGAGGTCGCGCCGATCGTGGAGGACGCCCTGCAAGGGCTCGAGGCCGCGCACCGCGCCGGCGTCATCCACCGGGACATCAAGCCCGCGAACCTCTTCGTCGAGAAGCGCAAGCTCACGGCGCGCGAAGCTCGCGAAGGCGAGGCCGAGGAGCGCACGCGCATCCTCGATTTCGGCGTCTCCAAGCTTCGGCCCAAAGGGGGCAAGCGCAGCGAGCCGTCGCTCACGGCGTTCGACGCGACGCTCGGGAGCTTCGCGTACATGGCACCCGAGCAGGTGCGCGGCTCGGCGCGCGTCGACGAGCGCGCGGACCTGTACGCGCTCGGCGCCGTCGCGTTCCGCGCGCTCACCGGCCGGCTGCCCTTCGAGGGCTCCAACGCGCTCACGCTCATCGCGCTCAAGCTCGATCGCGATCCGCCGAGCCTCGCGTCGACGACGGGCGACGAGTGGCCCGCGTCGATCGAGCGGTTCCTCTCAAAGATCATGGCGCGCGAACGCGAGAAGCGCTTCTCGAGCGCCGTCGAGAGCGTCGAGGCGTGGCGCCGCGTATGCCGCGTCATGGGCAACGCCGCGAGCCGCGGCGCGCCCACGTCGCTCAGGTCACGCGACGCGCGCGATCGCGACACCGGCATGGACGACAAGACAGAAGTCACCGTCGCCACGTTCGCCGGAACGAGCACGAGCTTGAGCGGGCTCGGCCGCAAGCGCTGAGCGCGCGCTGTGGATCAGGTGCGCGGCCGGGGAAAGGCGCTATAGAACGGGCATGCGTCGTGGCTTGCTCTTGGCAATCGCGTCCGGTCTTGGCCTCTTCGGGGTGATGGGTACGGCGTGCGGCACCAGCTCGAGCGGAGACGCGCCCGACGCCGGCACGGACAGCACGGCGGAGGCGGCGGTCGACGCCCGACGAGAAGCGGCGCCGCCGATTCCCCCCGACATCGACGCGTCCAAGAGGAGCTGCTCGCTCGACAACGGCTTCGACCCGGTCCTCCTCTGCACGCAGAAGCTCTTCCTCCGCGCCGCGCACGAGGCCGCCTTCGTCGCGGCGACGGGCGTGCTCGCCAGCTGGGACGCGACGACGGGCGCGCCCGACAAGGACAACTCCGGCGCCTTCCTCCACGACGTGCACGACGACGTCGCGTACGCCCGCGCCTGCGCCACCTACGCCGCGAGCGCATCGCGCTACGGCGACAGCGAGCTCACGTCGACGCTCGACATCGATCTCGCCACGCTCGCGCCGCTCCTCAAGGCGAGCCTCGCGACGGCGCCGGACGAATACGCCGGCGACCTCTACATGGATCTGCGCGCCGCCATCGTCGGGCTCCGCGTCCTCAACCGCACCGCCGACGCGGACGCGCTCGCCGCGATCGCCGACACGATCGGCAAGGCGATTTACGCGCACTTCGTCGTTCTGTCGGGGTCGTCGCTCGACGGCGGCGCGCCCGACGCGGGGGCCGACGGCGGCGTGCCCGCCTTCGACGCCGGCGACGCGGGGACCCTGCCACCCGGCGACGGCGTCCTCGCGAGCGACGCCTTGCGCAAGGACTACGCGCCGGACCTCGTCGCGACCGGCGCGCTCGCGCTCCTCGACATGGCGGTGCGCCACGGGGCCGACGATCCGGCCAGCGCCGCCGCGTGGGTGTCGGTCGCGCAGCAGTCGCTCGACCACGTCTATTACCGCGCTCGCGACCCTGGCACCCGCCTCTACCGGCGCCTCCTCACGCCCGGCGCGGGCGGGGCGGACGATCTCTCGCCGCGCGCGGCGGTCCCCGCGGATCTGCTCGCGACCGAGACGACCGCGGCCGTCGCCTTCGCCCTCCTTCGCGCGCAGGAGGTCGTCGACACGGGCTCGAAGAGCGGCGGCCCCATCCGCCTCGTCGGTGGGTACCCGTTCACGTCGCGCGCGAACGAGGCCCTCGACGCCCTCAACGGCCGCGCGGTGGGCCTCTACGACGGCGACAAGGGCGGCTACATGGAGGGCTGGGTGCCGTCGGCGTCCATGCTCCTCACGAACAAGCCGACGCGGGCGAACGCGCTCGCGCTCGCGGCGATCCACCGTGCGAACGTCCTCGGCGTCAGTCCGTACGGCGCGCAGGTGAAGCCGCTCCGCGCCGTCCTCGGCGCGCGGAGCCCGTTCGGCGCCGGGCTCTTCGCGTCCTCGTCGGGGCAGAACGCGTTCTACGCGTCCGTCGCGAAGGGCTTCAGCGTGCCGCCGGCGGCCTACACGATCGGCGACGCGGGCAACGTCGGGCCGCTCGTCGCGCACCCGAACAGCTACGTCACGTCGGCGCTCGTGAGCGTCGCGGCCGCCTTCGACGACGAGTGGTACGGCTACCCGTAGGCTGCGGCGTCAGGTCTAGCGGCAGGGAAACGCGGTGCCGGCGCCGGCGGGCTTCGGGCCGACGTGGGCGCAGTGGGTGGCCGGATCCCCGAACGCCAACCCGAGGTGGTACTCGCGGCAGTTGAGCGTGTCGCCGGAGGTCGGTGCGGTCGGCGACTCAGGGGCGCCCGGCGTGTAGTCGAACGCCACGCCGCACGCCGCGTCGCACGCGCCCGCGTCCGCCGGGAAGGCTGCCGGGCACTGCGCCGTCGCGAGCGCGCAGAACGCGCCGCAGCGCGTGCCGCACACCGCGCCGCCCCACGGGCCGGCGTGCGGGCAATGGAAGCCCGGCGACCGTTTGGCGAGCGCGCCCGCGTGGTACATGCGACACGCGACGGTGTTGCTCGCGGTCTCGCCGGCGTCGCCGAGCGGCAGGTCCTTGCAGACGGCCAGGCACCTCGGCAAATCGGCGTACTGGGCCGCGTCGCCCGCGCAGTTGGCCAGCACCCGCGCGCAGTAGTTCGCGCAGGTGAGCGCCTCGGTGTCGCCGGGGCCCGCGTCGCCGCCAGGTTCCGGCGGCGTGAACGCGTCGGGCGCAGACCTGTCCTCCCCGCCGTCGGCCGCGCCTTCGGGGCTGCTCGACGACGAGCAGCCGAGCCACGCGCCGGCCGCGAGCGGCATCGCGACGAGGGCGGCGAGCGCGGCGCGTCGTACCCGCTTCACTTGCAGACGGAGCTCGTGTCGCCGACGTGCGGACAGTGGGTCGCGAGGTTCGCCGGCGCGTCGGTCGCCTTGAGCAGGTGCCACGCGCGGCAGTCGAACGTGTTGCCGGACGTCGGCTGCGACGCATCGACCGTCGGAGACGCGCGCGTCCAAGCGGCGCACTTCGTCTTGCAGGTCGCGAGATCAGGGAACGGCGGCGCGGCCGTCGTGGCGCACGCCTGCAGGGCGATCTCGCAGAACGTCGCGCAGTGGTCCCCGCAGATGCCCTCGCCGAACGGGCCGGCGTGCGGACAGTGCGTGGCGGGCGGGATGTTCTTGGCGTGGTAGGTCCGGCAGCCGATGGTGTCCTGGCCGCCGGTGTCCGACGCGGCGCCGAGGGGGAGGGTGGCGCAGACGGCCTGGCATCCCGTGTCGGACATGTACTGTTGGCTGGCGCCGCTGCACTGCGCCGCCATCGTGGTGCAATAGCTCGCGCAGGTCGGGGTCGCGCCCGACGCGCCGCTCGTCCCCGATGCGCCGCTCGAGCCTCCGCTCGCGCCCGACGCGCCGCTGGAGCCACTCGCGCCGCTGCTGCTGCTGCAGCCTCCCGCGGTCGCGGCAGCGAACAGGAGCGCCGCCGCGCCGATGCAAACCGTGACCCGCAGTCCAAGCATCGCCATGAAAAGCTCCTCGCGCGGGTCCAGATTGCCGCCCGAAGAGCGTACCAAGAAGCGGCCGCCCACGCTCCTTTTGCGCGGTCCCCGGCGCGCGCGCGCGCACGAGAGGCCGCTCCGCTCGGCCGCGGCGCCGATCACTTCTTGCTGGGCGCGGGCCCGAATGTGCTAAAACCGCAACTCGTGGATTCTACTATCGTCGCGAAGGGCAAGCTCGAAGTTCGCGGCGGCACGCTCTCCGTCATCAAGGGCAAGGGAAACAAGACCTCGCTCGAGATCGGTGCGGACACGCAGGTCGTCGGCCGGAACGAGGCGTGCGACTTGGTGCTGGACGACCGCAAGGTGAGCGCCGTCCACATGGAGCTCGTGGCCACCGAACGCGGCGTGCGCGTGCGCGACCTCGGGTCCCGCAACGGCACCTTCCTCGGTGAGACGCGCATCGGCGAGGTGTACCTCCTCAAGCCGACGAACATCACCGTCGGCGACTCCGTCATGGAGTTCGCGCCGACGACGCCGGAGCAGGTGAACGTCCCCGACGTCGCGGAGTTCGGCCCGCTCGTCGGCGCGAGCCCGCTGATGCGCAGCGTCTTCGACAAGCTCTCGAAGGCCTCGCCGACCGAGCTCACCGTCCTCGTCACCGGCGAGACCGGCTGCGGCAAGGAGCTCGTCGCCGCCGCCATCCACGGCGCCAGCTCGCGCGCGAACAAGCCCTTCGTCGTCGTCGATTGCGGCGCCATCCCCGCGAGCCTCGCCGAGAGCGCGCTCTTCGGCCACGAGCGCGGCAGCTTCACCGGCGCGGTGGACAAGCGCGTCTCGCCGTTCGTCGAAGCCGACGGCGGCACGATCTTCCTCGACGAGCTCGGCGAGCTCCCGCTCGACGTGCAGCCCAAGCTCCTGCGCGCGCTCGCCGAGCAGCGCATCAAGTCGGTCGGGTCGAACAACTGGCGCCCGGTCAACGTCCGCGTCGTCGCGGCGACCCGCCGCGATCTCGTCCGCGAGGTCAACGCCGGGACGTTCCGGAGCGACTTGTACTTCCGCGTGGCGCAGTTCCGCGTGGAGCTCCCGCCGCTGCGCGCCCGCCTCGAGGACATCCCCTCGCTCGTCCGCCGCATGATGAGCGACCTCGGCGACAAGAACGCGTACGCGCGCGTCGCCTCGGACTCGCTCGAGCGCCTGATGCGCCACGACTGGCCGGGCAACGTGCGCGAGCTGCGCAACGTCGTCGCCGTGGCGATGGCGTTCAACAAGGAAGGGCCGATCGACCTCGCGCAGCACCTCGCCCCGCTCGCCCAGGCGAGCGAGTCGACGCCGACGCGCGGCCGCACCTTCCAGGACGCCAAGCGCGACGTCCTCGCGCGCTTCGAGCGCGAGTACTTCACGGCCCTCTACGCCGAGTGCTCGGGCAACGTCAGCGAGATCGGCCGCCGCGCCGCGATGGAGCGCGCCCACGTTCGTGGCTACCTGCGCCGCCACGGCATCGGCGACGCAAAAGGCAACTGAAGCGCAACTGAAGCGCAACTGAAGCGCCCTCGAAGCGCGACGGATGCGCATCAAGGGCGCGCTCAGGCGCCGCGCGCGGGCACCTGCCGCGCGGGCAATCTGCTACGTTTGGCGCACCGATGACGGTCTCCGTTCCGCCCGCGCCCCCGTCACAAGCTGCGCCGCCGCGCATCCGCGTCCTCTACACCGACGACGAAGAAGACGTCCGTGAGGTCTTCGAGGCCGTCTTCTCCGACGAGCTCGACGTCACGCTCGCCAAGAGCGGCGCCGAGGCGCTCGACAAGCTCGCGCACGGCACATTCGACGTGCTCGTCAGCGACATGCGCATGGAGCCCATGAAGGGCTCGCAGCTGCTCGCGAAGGCGTACGCCGAGTTCCCCGACACGCAGCGCATCCTCCTCACCGGCTACAGCGATCACGACGATCTCGCCGACGCGGTGAACTTGGGCCACGTCTTCGCGTACGTGCAGAAGCCCTGGGAGGCCGAGCAGCTGAAGTTCACGATCCGGCGCGCCGCGCGCGTGCGCGAGCTGGAGATCGACAACCGCCGGCTCGTCGCCGAGCTCAAGCTCGCCAACGCCGGCCTGAAGGACGACGTCGACGTCGTGAGCCGGGCGATCACCCGGCCCAAGCTCCAAGTCTCGTCGCCGCCGATGGCGAAGGTGCTCGAGCAGATCGTCGCCGTCGCCGGCACCGACGCGAGCGTGCTCCTGCACGGCGAGACTGGCGTGGGAAAAGAGCTGGTCGCCGCGTCGATCCACGAGCGCAGCCAGCGCCGCCGCGGCCGTTTCGTCGCGCAGAACCTCGCCGCGCTCCCGCCCGAGCTGATGACGAGCGAGCTCTTTGGCCACGTGAAGGGCGCGTTCACCGGCGCGCAGTCGTCGCGCCGAGGGCTGTTCGAGCTCGCCGACGGCGGCACGCTCTTTCTCGACGAGATCGGCGAGGCGCCGCCGTCGCTCCAGGCGATGCTGCTGCGCGCGCTCGAGTCGCGCGAGATCTGGCCGGTCGGCGGCAGCGAGCCGAAGCGCGTCGATCTGCGCGTCATCGCGGCGACCAACCGCGACTTGCTCGCGCAGGCGCAGAGCGGCGCCTTCCGGGCGGACTTGTACTACCGCCTCGCCGTCGTCACGATCGAGATCCCGCCCCTGCGGATGCGCACGGGCGACGTGCGCGGCCTCGGCGCGCCGATGCTCGAGGCGGCCGCGCGCCGCATGAACCGCCAGGTGCCGCGCCTCACCGATGGCGCATGGCGCGCGCTCGAGCGGCACGCGTGGCCCGGCAACGTGCGCGAGCTCGGCAACGTGATGGAGCGCGTCGCGATTTACCACCCGGGGCGCGAAGTGGAGGAGGCGGATCTCCTGCTCCCCGCCGCATCGCCGCCCCGCGCGAGCGCGGTCCCCGACCCGCCGCAGTCGGGCGTGGCGCTCGGCGGCGGCGCCGCCAGCGTGGGCTCGGGCCGCGTGCCGTCGGACGACGCGATCCCGGCCGGGCAGATCGCCTTGAGCCTCCCCGAGGGCGGGACGACGTTCGACGATCTCGAGCGCGAGATCCTCGTGCAAGTCCTGGCGCGCGCCGACGGCAACCAGTCGCGCGCCGCCCGCTCGCTCGGCCTCAGCGAGAGCACGCTCCGGAGCCGCCTGAAGCGCCTCGGCCTGAAGGGATAACGGGCGGACGGGCGCGTTTTTCGGCCTTTTTGCGCGCACGCCCGACAAAGGGCGCCCGGCAGACCGGCGACCTTCCACGGGCCGGCAATCCAGCTAGACTCGGGGGATGGCCGCGACCAGCAGCCCCACCTCCCGCCGGCTCCCGAGCCTGGCGAAGTACGAGGTGCTCGAGGAGCTGGGCCACGGCGGCATGGCCACGGTGTACCGCGCGCACGACAAGCGCCTCGCGCGCGACGTCGCGGTGAAGATCCTGCACCCGCACCTGCGTGACTCGAAGGAGGTGCAGTCGCGCTTCTTCGTCGAGGCCAAGGCGGTCGCCAAGCTGCGCCACCCGAACATCGTCGAGGTGTTCGACGTCTCCGGCGAGGACGAGGGGGAGCAGTACCTCGTCGTCGAGCTCTTGCGCGGGCAGACGCTCCGCAAGCTCCTGCGCGATCACGGCGCCATTCCGCCGGAGGTCGCCGCGGCGCTCGGCATCGAGCTGCTCGGCGCGCTCGGCCACGCGCACGGCGCGGGCGTCGTGCATCGCGACGTGAAGCCGGAGAACGTCATCCTCGAGCATCACGTCCAAAGGCAGGCGCACGCGGCAGTCGCGACGGGTGCGGCGGGCGCGACCACGCCCCCGCCGGGGAGCCCGGCGCCGAGCGCGCGCCCGCCGGCGTCGGGAGAGACGCCGGGCGAGCGGGTCATCGTGAAGCTCACCGACTTCGGCATCGCGAAGCTGCTCGACGCGCAGGGCGTCACGTCGACCGGTCAGGTGCTCGGGAGCCCTGCGCACATGGCGCCCGAGCAAATCGAGGGCGGCGAGGTGGACGCGCGCGCCGACGTCTTCGGCTTGGGCGTGCTCCTCTACGAGTGCATGGTCGGTCACCTGCCGTTCATGGGGAACAACCCCGCGCAGGTGCTTCGGCGGGTGCTCGACGGCACGTACGCGCCCGCCGAGCACGAGCGGCCCGAGCTCGGAAAGGCGTACAGCGCGATCCTCGACCGCGCGCTCGCGCGGCAGGTGTGCGATCGCTACGCGAGCGCCGGCGAGCTGAAGGACGCGCTCTCGGCCGAGCTCCGGCGCGTCGGCGTCACCGCTCCGCGCGCCGAGCTCGAGGCGTGGTTCGACGATCCCGAGGCGTACGTCGCCGCGCACAAAAAGCGGATGATCGCGCGCCTGTGCGAGCTCGGAAGCGAGGCGCGCCGCCGCGGGCAGGTCCTCGCGGCGGCGGCCGACTACAACCGCGCGCTCGCGTACGCGCCGGACGACGCGCAGCTGCTCAAGATCGTCACCGGCATGCATCGCGCGGAGGCGCGCGCGCGCCTCACGCGCAAGGTCGTCCCCGGCGTCGCCGGCGCGCTCGCGCTCGGAATCCTCGCGTTCTTCGTCACGCGCGCGCTCAAGACGCCGCCCGCGCCGCTGCGCCACGACCCTCCGATCACCATCGTGCGGCCGGAGCCGTCGATCGCGCCGCTCGTCCGCGCCGATCCGACCGCTTCGGCCTCGTCGCCGGTCACCGCCCTCACGATCGTGCCGCCGCCGTTCACGACCCGCCCCGTCGCGAGCGCCGCGGCGCCCACACGGCGCACGATCACGCTCGCCAAGATCCGCCCCGTCGCCGGCGTGCTCGTCGCCGTCGACGGCGACTCTGCGACCGAGGCGTCGAGCGGCAAATCGATCACGCTCGACAACAAGCCCCACGTGCTCGTCTTCTCGTGCATCGAGGATCTCTGCGAGCCGCAGGACCGCAAGGTCGCGCCGGGGGACGGGGACGACGCGGTCGAGATCAACCTCCGCATCAAGCCGGCGAAGCTCACGATCGTGGGCGATCCGACGCGGAGCTTCGTCATCAACGAGAAGCCCATGCTCAGCGTCCACGCCGGCGCGACGAGCGACGTGCCGATGACGCGCAAGAGCGAGACCTTCCACGTGAAGGAGCTCGGCGAAGGCAACCACGAGGTCGCCGTGACGCTCACGGCCGGGCAGGTCACGCGCGCGGTCTTCGGCGACGAGCCGTAGCATGACCTGCAAGCGCGTCCTCCTCGCCCTCGTGACGGCGGCCGCGCTCTCCGCGGCCCCGCCCGCGCGCGCCGACGACCAGACCGACCTCGCCAAGGCGCGCGCCGCCTACGAGGCGAAGAACTACGACGACGCCGACCGCCGCCTGTGGTCGATGCTCAACCCCGACAGCGGCACGCTCCGGGATCCGCAGCTCCGCACGCAGGCGCGCATGTACTGGGGCGCGACGATGCTCGCGCGCAAAAACCCCCAAGAGGCCGCCGACCAGTTCGAGCGCCTCCTGCTGTTCGACGACCCGAGCTTCGAGCCCGACCCGCTCAGCTTCCCGGGCGAGGTGCTCGAGTCGTTCATCGACACGCGCAAGCGCATCATCGACAAGGTCAACTCCGCCAAGGCCGAGCAGGCACGTTTGCAGGCCGAGCGAAGGGTGCGCGAGGAGGCCGACAAGCGCCGCGCCGCCGAGCGCATTCGCGTCCTCGAGGAGATGGCGACCGAGGAGAAGATCCGCGACAACCGCAAGCGGTGGATCGCGCTGCTCCCGTTCGGGGTCGGGCAGTTCCAGAACCGCCAGATGGGCCTGGGCGTCGCGCTGCTCGCGACCGAGGCCGCGTTCCTCACGGCGGCGGTCGTCGCGTTCCCGTTCTACGTCTACAACCGCGGCCGCGCGGCCACGTACTACGGCACCAACCCCGACGCCGATCCGCTTCGGACCTACCGCGATCGCGCCAACACGGCGTCGCTCGTGAACGGCGTGATGAACGTCGCGTTCGGCGTCACCGCCGTCGTCGGGATCGTGCACGCGCAGCTGACGTTCGTGCCGTACGTGGACGAGGTGAAGCACCGCCCGCTGCCCAAGGTGAGCACGCTCGAGGGCGTCGCGCCGAGCTTCGCGCCCGCGCCGGGCGGCGGCGTCGTGGGGCTGGGCGGGCGGTTCTAGCGGATTGTCGCCGTCCTGGGCACGTCGCTCCCGCTCGACCGCGCGGCGATGTGTGGTAAGCCACGCTCCCCCTCAGCCCGCGAGCGACGCATGCCCCAAGAATTGCCCATCATCGGCCACTGGATCGACGGCAAGAACGTCACCGCCTCCGCGCGTTCGCAGGAGGTCATGAACCCCGCGACGGGCAAGGCCGAGAAGCGCGTGCTGCTCGCGGACAAAGCCACCGTGGAGGCCGCCGTCGCGTCCGCGGCAAACGCCTACCCCGCCTGGCGCGCGACCCCGACGCTCAAGCGCGCGCGCGTCATGAGCAAGCTGAAGAACCTGCTCGAGATGCACGCCGAGAAGATCGCGGGCCTCCTCACCGCGGAGCACGGCAAGGTCGCCGGCGACGCCATGGGCGAGCTCCAGCGCGGTATCGAGAACGTCGAGTACGCGTCCTACGCGCCCGAGCTCTTGAAGGGAGAGCACTCGCGCAACGTCGGTCCGGGCATCGACTCGTGGAGCGAGCTGCAGCCGCTCGGCGTGACGGCCGGCATCACGCCGTTCAACTTCCCCGCGATGGTGCCGCTCTGGATGTGGCCGATGGCGGTCGTCTGCGGCAACTCGTTCGTGCTCAAGCCCTCCGAGCGCGATCCGTCGAGCGCCCTCTTCATCGCGCAGCTCGCGCTCGAGGCGGGGCTGCCGCCCGGCGTCCTCAACGTCGTCAACGGCGACAAGGAGGCCGTCGACGCGCTCCTCGACGACCCGCGCGTGCAGGCGCTCAGCTTCGTCGGCTCGACGCCGATCGCCGAGTACATCTACACGCGCGGCTGCAAGGCCGGAAAGCGCGTGCAGGCGCTCGGCGGCGCGAAGAACCACGCCGTCGTGATGCCCGACGCCGACATCGACAACGCCGTCCGCGCGCTCATGGGCGCCGCCTACGGCTCGTGCGGCGAGCGCTGCATGGCGATCCCGCTCGTCGTCTGCGTCGGCGACGCGACGGCCGACAAAGTCGTCCAAGGCCTCAAGGCCGAGATCGCCAAGATGAAGGTCGGCCCCGGCAACGATCCGAAGAACGACATGGGCCCGCTCGTGACCCGGCCGCACTTCGAGAAGGTGAAGGGCTACGTCGATCAGGGCGTGAAAGAGGGCGCCACGCTCGTCGTCGACGGCCGCGGCATCAAGGTGCCAGGCCACGAGGACGGCTTCTTCTTGGGCGCGTGCCTCTTCGATCACGTCAAGCCCGGGATGGTCGTCTACCAGGAAGAGATCTTCGGACCGGTCCTCGGCGTCGTGCGCGTGCAGAGCCTCGAGGAGGCGATGCGCCTCATCGACGCGCACGAGTACGGCAACGGCACGTGCATCTTCACGCGCGACGGCGAGGCGGCGCGGTACTTCTCCGATCACATCCTCGTCGGCATGGTCGGCGTGAACGTCCCGCTGCCCGTCCCGGTGGCGTACCACTCGTTCGGCGGGTGGAAGCGCTCGCTCTTCGGCGATCTGCACGCCTACGGGCCCGACGCCGTCCGCTTCTACACGAAGAGGAAGACCATCACGCAGCGCTGGCCGTCGGCCGGCGTGCGCGAGGGCGCGACCTTCTCGTTCCCATCGACGAAGTAGCGGCCGACGCGCGTTACTCCTCGGGGTTGACCTCGAGGATCGACGGCGACGTATTGAGGATGCCGGCCTGAATGGATCCGGAGATCGAGAACGTCGAGAACGTGCCGTCGCCGTTCAGATCACCATTCGCCGTGGCCACGTACGCGGTGGCGGCCGTCCCGGCCTGGTAGGTGTATTGGTAATACTGGGGTTGCTCGAGCGAGAACTTGAGGCACTGCCAGCCCGCGTTGTCGGCCCAGTCGGTCTTCTGCGACTGATACTTGAGCCCCTTGACGAGCGTGTTCGAGCTCGGCACTCCGGCGCCGTTGTCGCAGAGCTGGCGGATGAAGCCGGTGGAGCCGCCGGGGGTGAGCACCGTCGTGCCGCCCGACTCGCGCTCGAACGCGCTGGCCTGGTCATTCTTGATCTCGCCGAGGGCGTTACGCGCCTCGGTCGTCTTCGAGTTCGCGATGTATTTGCGGACGCCGTAGATGGCGAGGACCGCGAGCACGCCCACGATGGCGACGACGATCATGAGCTCGACGAGCGTGAAGCCGCGGCGGGAGGTCGGAGGACGGATCATGCGGGGTGAGACGCAACGGCCGTGCCGGCCGCGGGTCAAACGGGGCGCCGCTTCCCACGGACAGGTTCAGCGGGGCGAGGGCCTAGGCGCTTGGCGGGGGCGTCGAGAATTGTCAGCGGCGCGGGCGGCGGTGACAATTTTTGTCACCCGCCCCCCGATCCTGGTCGCGAGGCTTGCCAGGGTCTTCGGCGTGCGCAATCCGCGATCGGCGATTGCTCAAATCGCGCGGCGGACGAAGATGTCCTCGAGCGTCTCGCGCTTGGGCAAGACGTGTTCGACGTGGGCGCCGCGCGCGAGCGCGAGCTCCAAGACCTCGGTGATTTTGTCGTCCCCGTGGACGTCGATCGCCAGGGACGTTCCCAAGTCCTTCATCGCATGCCCGAGCGCGCCGAGCGCCGCGCGCGCCTCGGCGGAGACGTCGCGGAGGACGATCTCGCTGCGCCGGTCGCCCGCGCCGAGCAGCGCGCTCAGCGTTCCCGAGACGACCACCTCGCCCTTCTTCAGGATGCACACGCGGTCGCAGAGCATCTCGACGTCCGACAGGATGTGGCTCGAGAAGAAGACCGTGCGGCCGGCTTCGCGCTCGTCGAAGATGAGATCGCGAACCTCTTTGCGCCCCACCGGGTCGAGCCCGCTCATCGGCTCGTCCAGAATGAGGAGCTCCGGCGCGTGGACGAGCGCGGCCGCGAGGCCCACGCGTTGGAGCATTCCCTTGGACAGGTTCCGTACCGGCCGATCGATCGCCTCGCGCATCCCGACGCGCGCGATCACCTCCTCGACCGTGTCGCCGAAGGCGCCGCCGCCGCCGCCGTTGAGCCGGCCGCACATGCTCACGAACTCGCGCGGCGTGAGGTACGGGTACACGTACGGGTTCTCGGGGAGAAAGCCCACGCGTCCCATCGCGTCGGGCGAGGGAATGGGCGCGCCGAAGATGGTCCCGCTGCCGCTCGTCGGAGCGATGAGGCCGGTGAGCATCTTGATCGTCGTCGTCTTGCCGGCGCCGTTCGGGCCGAGGAAGCCGAAGATCTCGCCGGCGTGCACCGCGAACGAGACGCCGCGCACGGCCTCGACCTTCTTGCCGGTGAACGGCTTCTTGAAGGTCTTCGCGAGGGAGATCACCTCGAGGACGACGCCCTTCACGGCGCGCCGGACTCTTCGGGCGGCGGCTCTCCGGCGGCGCCCCCGTACTCGTGGAGCTTGTATTGGATCTTGCGCGTGGAGACGCCGAGGATGAGCGCGGCCTTCGACGTGGAGCCGCCGCACGCCTCGAGTGTCCTCAGGATGGCGTACCTCTCGAGGTCGGCGATCGTCGAGCCGGGGATTTGCGGCGCGCCGCCTCGCTCGGCCTCGGGCACGAGCGACGCCGGCAGGTGCTTCACCTCGACGTGCGGCCCGTCGCAGAGGACGACCGCGCGCTCGACGACGTTCTCGAGCTCGCGCACGTTGCCCGGCCACGCGTAGGCGGAGATGCGCGCGAGCGCGTCTTCTTGAAAGCTGTCGATCGTCTTGCCGTTCTCCGCCGCGTACCGGCCGAGGAAGAAGCTCGCGAGCGCGGGGATGTCGCTCTTCCTCTCGCGCAGGGGCGGAAGCTCCACGGTGATGACGTTGAGGCGGTAGTACAAGTCCTCGCGGAACGCGCCCGACTCGATCTCCGCTTTGAGGTCGCGGTTGGTCGCGGCGAGGATGCGCGTGTCGACCTTGACCGTCTCGTTGCCGCCGACGCGCTCGAACGTGCGCTCCTGCAAGAAGCGCAGGAGCTTCACCTGCGTGCCCATCGGGATCTCGCCGATCTCGTCGAGGAAGAGCGTGCCGCCGTCGGCCTGCTTGAAGCGCCCCTCGCGCCGCGCGACGGCGCCGGTGAACGCGCCGCGCTCGTGGCCGAACAGCTCGCTCTCGAGCAGCGACTCGGCGAGCGCCGCGCAGTGAAGGCGGATGAACGGCTTCTGCGCGCGCGGCGACGCGAGGTGAATCGCTTCGGCGATGAGCTCCTTGCCGGTGCCGCTCTCGCCGGTGATGAGCACGCTCGCCTTGCTCGGCCCGACTTGCGCGACGAGGTCGAGGACGGCGTGCATCTTCGGATCGTCCGAGACGATGTGGCTGAAGGCATTGCGCTCGCGCAAACGATCGCGCAGTTGGCGCGTTTCCTGGAGGAGGCGCGCCTTCTCCATGGCACGCTCCACGACCGCGGCGAGCGCGTCGAAATCGAGGGGCTTCGTCAGGTAGTTCTCGGCCCCCTTCTTCACCGCCTCGACCGCGCTCGAAATGGTCCCGAACGCAGTCATGACGACGAACACGACGCCCGGCGAGGCGGCCTTCGCCTTTTCCATGAACGCGATGCCGTCGAGGCCCGGCATCTTCATGTCGGTCAGGATGACGTCCGGCCCGAACTCCTCGAGCTTGCCGAGCCCTTTGAATCCGTCCGCCGCGGTCTCGGTGACGTACCCCTCGTCCTTCAGGATCTCGCTCAGCGCGGCGCGCGCGTTGGCCTCGTCGTCGACGATCAAGATCCGTCCGCGGGACGCCATGCCCGTATTCGTAACAACTTCCCGCCGCGGCACAACCGGTGTTACAACCTCACGCGCCGTAAAGATTGATCGTTTTCGCTTGCTGCGCTCGCAGTGAGCCCTGGGAGTCGAGATGCGAACTTCTTGCGCGGTCCTTGTTCCCTTCTTCGCGTGCTTGGCGAGCCTGCCGGGCCTCGCGTTTGCGCAGGCGGGCGGTTCGGTCAGCTTCGGCGCCGGAGGAAACACCCAGACCGGGACGGCGGCGACGGGCGCCGGTGCGGCTCCAGCCGCAGGCGCTCCGGCACCGGCGGGGCCTCCGGTGACGTTCGCGCCTGCAGCGCCCGCGAGCTCGACGCCGACGACGGACTTCGGCGCGGCCGCCGCAGCCCCGGCGCCCGAGGCCGCGCCTGCGGGTGACGACAAGCAGGCCGAGTGGGCCGAACGCGATCAAAAGCTCGACGAGTCCCAGACGCTGAGCGGCGGCGTCGGCCTCCTCCGCACGCAGCACGCGCAGAGCGGCGCGCCCGGGCAGTTCCGACTGCAGTTCATGACCGAGTACTTCTCGGCGGGGTTCCTCTGCACCGCCGACTTCCCGTGCAGGAACCCGCGCGGCGGCGCGAGGCTCACGAGCGACAGCCTCGATCACATCGGCGGCACCATCGGCGTCACCGCGTCGATCCTCAAATGGCTCGAGGGCTACGCGACGACGGGCGCGTTCGCGAACTCGGACTCGGCCAACCGCCCCTCGCTCCTGCAAGTCCTCGGCGACACGAACTTCGGCGTGAAGGCGCACGGCGGCCTCAACAACTGGTTTTACGTCGGCGGCGCGATGGAGCTGTTGCTCATCAACGGCACCGGCGCCGTCGGGCTCGACGGCGGCGGCACGGGCGCGAAGTTCCGCGGCCTCGCGACGGCGGACCTGCGCGGCCTCCAGAGCCGCACGCCCCTGCGCTTCAGCCTCAACATGACGTACACGGTCGACAACTCCGGCGACGTCCTCGCGTCGACGGAGGTGGCGCGCCAGCAGTCGGTCACGCGCATCGAGCGCTTCGGCCTCGGCGTCAACCGCGTCGACCACTTCGACCTCAACGTGGGCGGCGAGTTCTTCGCGGCCGAGGACAAAGTCCGCCCGTTCATCGAATACAGCCTCCTCGGGCCGGTGAACCGCCAGGGCTACCTCTGCAAGCCCAACAACCCGAGCTCCGACAAGTGCCTCGCGACCACCGCGATCGCGCCGAGCAAGCTCACGATCGGCGGTCGCTTCTTCCCCTGGAAGCACGGCTTCGGCCTCACCGCGGCGCTCGACATCGGCGTCACCGGCGTCGGCAACTTCATCGAAGAGGTCGCGCCGACCCCGCCGTGGACGCTGTTTCTTGGCGCCGGCTGGGCGATCGACACGTGGGATCGCCCGCCGGTCGAGAAGATCAAGACGGTCGAGCGCATCGTCCAGGGCCCTGCGAAGGCGAAGGCGAAGATCCTCGGCGTCGTGCACGAGAAGGACAAAGACGGCGGCGTGCCCAACGCGATCGTCGCGTGGGAGAACCACCCCGAGCTCACGAGCCTCGCGACGGGCGGCGACGGCAAGTTCCTCACGCAGGAGCTGCTCGACGGCGAGTACCGCTTCGTCGTGCACGCGGACGGCTACAAAGACGGCGCGTGCGCCGCGACGATCACCAAGCAGGCGGACATGACGACCGACTGCGCGCTCGAGGCGCTGCCGCGCATGGGCGCGGTCGCCGGGCACGTGAAGGACGGCGACTCGAACGCGGCCATCCCGGGCGCGGTCATCAAGCTGACCGACGCGAGCGGCAAGGAGACGCCGGTGTCCGCCGACGCGGGCGGCGGCTTCCGCTTCGAGGGCGTGGCGCCCGGCACCGTGCAGATCGCCGCCGACGCCGAGGGCTACATGGCCGTGGTCGTGCCGGCGGAGATCAAGCCGCGCGTCGACGCGACGGCCGACATCGTGCTGAAGAAGCGCCCGAAGGTCTCGAGCGTGCAGGTCCAGGGCAAGGAGGTCGTCATCAAGCAGCAGATCCAGTTCGCGCTCGACAGCGCGACGATCCTGCCCGAGTCGTTCGGCCTGATGAGCGAGATCGCCGACGTGATCCTCAAGAACCCCGGCATCAAGCGGCTCGAGGTCCAGGGGCACACCGACAACAGCGGCCCGAGCGAGCACAACCGGCAGCTGAGCGACGATCGCGCCAACTCGGTGCGCACGTGGCTCGTGCAACACGGCGTCGGGAACGACCGCCTCGTGGCGAAGGGCTACGGCGACACGAAGCCGATCGCGCCGAACGTCACCGCCGCGATGAAGGCGCGCAACCGTCGCGTGCAGTTCATCATCCTCGACCAGGACGGAAAGGCCGCGTCGCCGACGACGCCGAACAAGCCGGCGCCGGCGCCGCTGCCCGTGCCGATGCCGTTCTGAGCCCCGCGCGCTCGTCGATCCGCGAGCTCGTCGAGCAGGGGGACGCGCGGCTCAGCGCGTTGCCTCGTAGGGCTCCCAGGTGAAGCGAAGGAGGCCGCCGGCGAAAACATCGCCGGCGATGTGCAGCGTGTCCGCGCCGCCGCGCACACCCAATGCGATGCGCGGGCTGAGAGAGTAGACGAGGCTCGCGTCCGCCTGCAGCGTGAAGCGCGCCGCGTTCTGCCCGCGCTCGGGCGGCGAGCCAATCCCCTGGATTTTGAGCCAATCGGAGTCCACCGACACGTCGTTCACGCCGACGACGAGGTTCTGCGCGACGCCGCTCGGGGTCCGGAGGAGCGCATCGGGCGTGTACGCGCTCACCACGCATGCCCCGACCCCCAGCACGACCCCCAGCAGGAGAGGAAGGAGGCCGAGCGCGGGCCGGCGGGCGCGGTCGCCCCGTCGTTCAGGCATGTACCCGTCCCTAGCACCGGCAGTGCCAGGGGCGGCGCGGCGCTGCGCTGCCAGGGGGGGCGCCAGGTCCGCGACCGCGCGAGATCTTCCGCGTCGTTCCCGCGGCGAGGTATCCTGACACGGTGGGGCTGCATCGCGCCGGGCCGAGCAAGTCCGAGGTGGTCGGGCGATTCAGTCTCCTGCGACAGGTCGCGGGTCGACCTGGGGCGTGGACTGCCCGCCGCCGGCAAGACGGCGAGCTCGTGGTCGTCCGCCGCCTGGCGGCGCAGGGGCGCGCCGTGGCCCTGCTCACAGAGGCGCGTCGCGCGCTCGAGGTCGATCACCCGTGCGTCGTACGCGTCCGCTCGGCCGAGGCCGCGGCCGCCGAAATTCTCGTCGCGAGCGACTACGTCGACGGCGAGCCGTACCCGAGTCTGCTCGCCGCCGCGCGCGAGAACAAGCGCCCCCTCACGCTCAAGCTCACGCTGCGGATCGTGTGCGACGTGCTCGCAGGTCTCTCGGCGATGCATAACGGAACGGGCGGCCCGCGCTACGAACGCATCGTGTTCGGTCGCCTCACGCCCGACGACCTGCTCGTCGGCGCCGACGGCCTCACGCGCGTCGACCTCGCGGCGCGGCAGGTGCGCAGCGAGAGCGGCATCGGCTACGTCGCCCCCGAGATCGCGCTCGGCGGCGACGCCGACGCCGACGAGCGGTCCGACGTGTACGCGGTCGGGGTCATCCTCTGGGAGGCGCTCGCCGAGCAGAGGCTCTACGCGGAGAAGACGCTCGATGGCCTCGTCGCCGCCCAGCTCCGAAGCGGGATCCCGATGCCGCCGCTGCCGACGGACGCGCCGTGGGCCGAGGGGGTCATCGCGGTCGTCATGCGCGCGCTCGCGCCCGACCCGGGCGATCGCTACGTGTCCACCAGCGCGATGCTCGAGGCGCTCCTCGAGGCCGCGGGCCGCCGCGTCGGGACGGCGGGGGACGTCGTAGAGCTCGTCGAGTCACTCGTCGGCCCGTTCGTCCGTGCGCGCCGCCGCGAGGCGCAAGTGCCTCCCGAGGCCTCGAGCTCGGACATCCGCGCGACCTCCCCCGATCGCGAGGACCAGACGCTCCGGCCGTTGACCGACGAGGTCACGCTAAGCAAGGAGGGCCGTGAGGACCCCACGCTCCGCCCCGACGAGCTCGGCATCCGCCCGCTCGAAGAGCCCGACGGGGACCTCGAGACCGCCGTAGATTTCCGCCCTCAGGGACTTCAGGCCCCCAGCCTCGAGACCGACACCGAGACGATCCCGCGGCTCATCCCCGACGACGAGGCCGACGAGCTCAAGACGGAGATCCAGCAGGACCTGCTGCACGCGCTCCCGTCGGCCGAGATCCACCGCACCGATCGACTACCGGCGGTGCGGCCGGCGGCCGGCGCCGCGCCCGCGCCCGCGCCCGCGCCTACCAGGCGCCGACCGACGTTCGCGGAAGATCCGAGCATCACGGCGCCGGTGCCCCCCGGCGTCGAGCGCGAGCTCATCGCCAAGGACCGCCAGCTCCGCGACGACGCGCCGACGCTCACCGCCGCCGTCGCCATGGCGCAGGGCATCTTGCCGCTCGACCCCGATCACGAGGACGAGCTCAAGACGACGGCGACGGATAGGAGCGTCCCCGTGAACGATGCCAGACTCGCGGTCCAGTCAAGCGTTGCCGGCGCTCCGGCGATGCGGGGCCGGAGCGACAGCATCGTCACACTCGACCTTCCGCCGAAAGAGCCCGACGCCAGCATCGTGACCGCGCGGCGCTTCTCGCCGACGCTGAAGTCCGCCGTCGTCGCGCCGCACTCGGACTCGGCGGCCCGCGAAGACGTCGAGGAGCTGCTCGCCAAGACCGCCGCGCTCGATCGCAGCGCGTTTCCCGTCGGCGCTCCGCGGATCCTCGACGAGACCGTCAACATGGATCAGGGCGCCGGTGCGGACGCGATTCGACGCGCCGTCGCCAAGGTCGACACGACGCTTTACATGCGCAAAGACGCCGCGGGTTTCCCGTCGCCGCAGGGCCAGATGCACACCATGCCGATGGCGATTCCCGCGCAGCCCCTGCCGCAGATGAGCCCGACGCCGGCGCCCGTCGCGATGGCGCCCCGGCCGCCCTTCGCGCCGCCGCCGCTCTTCGCGCCGCCGCCGCCGCCACCACCCCCGCGCCTCACGATCACCGAGGACGAGCCGCCGCGGAGCACGGCGCTGCTCGGCGTGTTTACGTTCTTCCTCGTCCTCGCGTCGCTCCTCGTCCTCGCCTGGCTGACGTTCCCGTATTGGCGACCCTGGGCAGGTATATGAAATCGGACGACAATTCGAACAACGCGCGCGGCGTGCGCGATGTCCTTGCCAGGGGAGCGAGAGGGAGCTAGGTTGCGCGCGCTCCTGGTGGTTGTGTCAGACGCGGACCCCAAACCGGGGCCTGCGTTTTTTTTTGGCCGCCCATTCAACCTAACTCCTTGTTCTCAATCGAACCCTCCTCCGCCCCCCTCGCCATGTCGGACCTCGCCCCGAAGAGCAGCCACCCGTTCGCGATCGATCGCGCGCGCCTCGCGCCCGTCGTCGATCCGATCGCGCGCGCGCACGGCGGCGAGATCGTCGACGTCGAGTTGAAGAGCGAGGCGGGCGGCTGGGTGCTCCGTGTGTACGTCGAGAAGCTCGGGAGCAGCGAGCGCAACGCGTCGACCGAAGACGCCGCGGTCGACCTCGATCTCTGCACGCGCGTCGCGCGCGAGCTGTCGCCGGCGCTCGATGCGCTCGACCTCGTCGCCTTCCGTTACCACCTCGAGGTCAGCTCGCCGGGCGTCGAGCGCCCGCTCCGCACCGAGAAAGACTTCATCCGATTCACGGGCAAGAAGGCCAAGGTGAAGCTCGTGAACGCCGTCAAGGGCCAGAAGGTCGTGATCGGCGTCATCGGCGCCGTGAAAGACGGCGCCTTCTCGATCCAGGACGGCCGAAACGATTATCCGGTCACGATCGACAACGTGGCGCAAGCGCGCCTCGTGTTCGAGTTCGGCCCCCAGCCGAAGCCCGGAAGCCAAAAGAAGAAGAAGTAAGCGTCACGCGCCACACCAGCGTCACAACCAGCGTCACTTTAAGCGTCACTTTTCCGCAGTAGACCGTCGAGGGAACCATGGCGACCCAGCAGCAGCAGCAACCGTCCCAGCCCGAAGCCAACCTCCTCCAGGCCATCGAAATGGTGGCCAAGGACAAGGGCATCGACAAAACGCGCCTCATCAAGACCGTCGAGGAGGCCATCCTCAAGGCGGCGCAGAGCGTGTTCGGTCCGACGCGGGAGCTCGAGGCTCGGTTCAACGAGGACTCGGGGCAGATCGACCTCTTCCAGTACATGACCGTCGTCGACGACCCGTCGGACGAGGAGCGCGAGATCGCGCTCGAGGACGCGCAGAAGGCCGGCCTCCAGGCGGAGCTCGGCGAGGAGCTCGGCTTCCAAATCTTCTGGCACCCGACCGACGCGAAGAAGGCGGCGGAGCAGGACAAGGAGTTCGGCGATCTGCTCAACGTGAAGCAGGCGCGCTCGTCGTTCGGCCGCATCGCGGCGCAGACGGCCAAGCAGGTGCTCATCCAGCGCGTTCGCGACGAAGAGCGCGACCTCATCTACAACGAGTTCAAGGATCGCCAGGGCGAGCTGATCAAGGGCGTCGTCCGGCGCTTCGAGAAGGGGAACAACCTCATCGTCGATCTCGGCCGCACCGAGGGCATCCTCCCGTTCCGCGAGCAGACGCCGCGCGAGACGTACCGCCCGGGCGACCGCATCGTCGCGTGGGTGAAGAACATCGACCGCGAGGCCCGCGGCCCGCAGGTCATCCTGAGCCGCTCGGACGGCAAGCTCGTCGAGAAGCTCTTCGAGGCCGAGGTGCCGGAGATCTACGAGGGCATCGTCAAGATCGTCGCGTGCGCGCGTGAGGCCGGCGCCCGCAGCAAGATCGCCGTGACCTCGCGGGACGCGGACGTCGATCCCGTGGGCGCCTGCGTCGGCATGAAGGGATCGCGCGTCCAGGCCGTGGTGCAGGAGCTGCGCGGCGAAAAGATCGACATCGTGCCCTTCGACCGCGATCCGGCGCGCTACGTCATCGCCGCCATCCAGCCCGCCGAGGTGCACAAGGTCATCGTCGACGAGGCCGACGGCCGGATGGAGCTGGTGGTGCCGGACGAGAAGCTCTCGCTCGCCATCGGCCGCAAGGGCCAGAACGTGCGGCTCGCGGCGCAGCTCACCAACTGGAAGCTCGACATCATCAGCGAGACCAAGTTCAAGCAGATGGAAGAGGAGGCGATCGCCGCCCTCCAGCAGATCGACGGCGTGACCGAGGTCATCGCCAAGTCGATGTACCGGCTCGGCTTCCGCGCCCTGGAAGAGGTCAGCGAGGCCTCGATCGAGGAGCTGGCCGCCATCCCCGGCCTCGGCGGCGCCGAGGCGGCCGAGCGCATCAAGGCGCAGTCCGACACGACGATGGAGCGCTTGCGCCAGAAGCGCATCCGCGAGGCGGCCTCGCGCACCGACGCGCTGCCGGAGCGCGACCGGCTCATGTTCATCCGCGGCGTGGGCGACCGGACCGTCCTCCTCCTGGAAGAGGCCGGCTACAAGACGGTCGAGAACGTCCTCCACGAGGACGAGGATCGGCTGGCGATCCGCACCGGGCTCGGGATCAAGAAGGCCCGCGCCATCAAGCAGGGCGCGCGCGAGTTCGTCGACAGCGAGCAGAAGGTGCTCGAGGCGGCGCGCTCCGAGGCCAAGCGAGCCCTGGCAGAGGCGGCGCGCCTGGCGCCCTGACGAGAAGTCGATGAGCGAAACCGCAGTCCACATCCCCATCGCGGGCGTCGAGGAGCCGGAGGCCGGAAGGCCCTCCCGCGCTCGTACGCGCTCGTGCGTGGGCTGCGGTGAGCGCGTCGACCTTCTCGGCGAAGGCGCGGGCGACCTGATCCGGCTGGCCTTCGGTCCGCACGGCTCGGTCGTCATCGCCGTGCCTCATGGCAGCGGCGCGTCCGGCCGCGGCGGGCACGTGCACGCGCGCGGCCCGTGCCTCGAGCGCGCCGCCAAGGGCGGCCTCGCCCGGTCGGCGCGGGGGCGGATCACCACCGTCACGAGCGAGGACGTCGTCGACCCGCTCAGCGCCGGAGCACTCGCTCGGGCCATCCAGCGGTCCATGGCCCGCCGCATCGGGGGGTTCGTGGCGACGGGCGTCCGCTCGCGACAGCTGTTGCGCGGCGCGGACGCGGTCACGTCCGCCTGTCAGCGAGGCGACGCCGCGCTGCTGATGGTTGCGTGCGACGCGTCGCCCATGACCCCGCCCGCCCTCACCGCACTCACCGCAGCGATCGTCGAGGGTCGCGCGGTCGCCTGGGGCAGCGAG
>JAYVXL010000176.1:0-2325 GCA_043785185.1 Myxococcales bacterium | reverse complement strand
GAGAGCGGATCCAGGCGGTCGTGGGCCGGCGGCTCGAGAGCGTGTCGGTGCTCTTCGACGCGCCGCACGATCCGCACAACGGCGCCGCGGTGCTCCGCTCGTGCGAGGCCTTCGGCGTGCAGTACGTCCATGTCGTCGAGCGGACGGAGCACTTCCTCGCCGCCAAGAGCGTGTCCAAGGGCTCGGAGCGTTGGGTCGACGTCATCTGCCACGCCACGCCCGACGAGGCCGTCGCCGCGGCGCGCCGGCTCGACCTCGAGCTCGTGTCGACGCACCCGCGGGGCGAGCTGCTCCCCAGGGACCTGGCCGCGATCCCGCGGCTCGCGATCGTCCTCGGCAACGAGCGCGACGGCATCACGGCGGACCTGGCGCGCATGTGCAAACGCAGCGTCCGCGTGCCGATGCGCGGCTTCATCGAGAGCCTGAACGTGTCGGTCACGGCGGCGATCTTGCTCGCCGCGGCGACCGAGGGACGAACGGGCGATCTCGATCCGCCGACGCGGCGGCGAATGTACGCGCGCGGGCTCTATCTGACCGTCGACAGGGCCGACGAAGTGTTACGCGACGCGGGGATCTGAGGCCCTCGCCGTCACTTCGGCGCGCCCTGCTCGATCCAGCGCTTCACGAGCTCGATCTGCGCGGCGGGCAGCGGCGCGGTCGACGGCATCGGATCGCTCGCGACGCCCGGCTCCTTGTCCGCGTAAGGCCCGCCGGCGATCTTGTTGTAAAGGTAGCTGCGGGCCGGATCGCCCGGCCGCACGTAGCGGCGGAGGGCGCCGCCGGGCGTCTCCCACGCGTCGAGCTGCAAGAGGCGATCGTAGAGCGGCATGTCCGGGCACCCCGTCGCCGCGCCCCCGCCGGGCCCGTAGACCTTCGAGCCGAGCGGCGCGTCCTCGAGCGACAGCCACCCGCGGCAGCTCTGGTCCTTCGTCGCGGCGTACATGTCGCGAATGTGGCAGCCCGAGTTGCCGGCGCCGCACGAGGCCTGGAGGATCGGAAGCACGTCGCGCTGGAAGGTCGGGTTGGGGACGCTCGCGTCGAGCGCGCCCGCGTCGGAGGGCCCGCCGCTCGAGCCGCCGTTCGGCGACGCGCCCGCCGGCGCCGTCGCGGTGACCTCGTTGGAGTACGCCGACGGTCCCGCCGCGTTCACGGCGCGCACCCGGTACGAATACGACTGCCCCGCCGCGACGGACGCGTCGTGGTACGCGAACGTGTCGAAGGTCACGGTGTAGATCTTCGCGAACGGCGACGCGCCGTTCTTGCGCTCCACCTCGTAGCCGTCCTCGTTGTCGGCGTTGTCTTTCCAGACGAGGTGAATGCCGGTGCCCATCGCCTCGGCGCTGAGGCTCGTGGGCGCGCGCGGGGACCCGGGCGCCGCGCGGCCTGCACCGGGCGAGCCGCTCCCGGTCACCAAATCGCTGCCGCTGCCGCTGCACGCGGCTAGAGACGTCATCACGAGGACAAGAATGCACGCACGGTTCATGGCTTCCTCCGGGGTCACTTCATGATCATCAGGTCGCCCATCATTCCGCGCTCGGCGTGCTCGAGAATGTGGCAGTGGAACATCCACATCCCGAGCGCCTCGTAACGGACGGCGAGCTTGAGCGTCGACGACTGCTTGACGTTGATCGTGTCCTTCCAGCCTCGCGTGACGTCGGGCTTCCCGGCGGCGTCGAGCGGCTGGAAGAACATGCCGTGCAAGTGGAACGGGTGGTCCATGGGAGCGGTGTTGACGATCTCCCAGACCTCGAGATCGCCTTGTTTCACCATCACCGGCGTGTTGAACGGCCAGTATTGATTGTTGATGGTGAAGCGAGGGCCGTCGCTCGCCTCCACCTCGCGCAGCTCCATGCGGCGCACCGCGGTGCTCGGCGTAACGGGCAGCGGCGCGACGGGGCGGAGCGTCGCCGGCACCGGCGCCAAGGCGCGCGGCGCGCGCGGCGCGACGTACACGACGTCGAGCAGCGCCTTCGGCCCGGGGTCGGGCATGTCGTGGCCGCGGTCGTAGTAGAGCGTCTCGAGCGAAGCGCGCGTCCCGGGCGCGGCGGGCAGATCGACGAGCACGTCGTAGCGCTCGCCGGGGACGACGAGCAGCTCGTCCACGCGGTACGGCGCGGGCACCGGCCCGCCGTCGGTGCCGACGACAAGGAACGAGTGCCCGGCGAGGCGGAGCTTGAAAAACCGGCCGTTCGCCGCGTTGACGATGCGCCAGCGCTCGCGGCCGCCGGCGCTCACGGCGAGCTCGCCGGTGCGCTTGCCGTTCACGAGGAGCACGTTGCCCTGGCGCCCCATCATCATGTCCATCTCGTCGGTGTCCGGCGAGAG
>JAYVXL010000175.1:0-7766 GCA_043785185.1 Myxococcales bacterium | reverse complement strand
AGAGCGTCGTCACGCGCATCGACCGAATCGGTGCATTCTACAAGGCCGAGGAGTACCACCAGCAATACGACGAGAAGACGGGCACCCACTCGTGCCCGCTGCCGCAGGGGCTGCCGACCGGGACGTGAGGCGGGCCGCTGGCCGCTGGGAGCGCGGGAGCTCGTGGCCGGGCGAGGCTGTGCTATGAGGAAGGGGTCTCGGTTTTCGTCCGCGGGGAGTCGCACAGTCCGGTAGTGCACGAGCTTTGGGTGCTCGTTGTCGCAGGTTCAAATCCTGTCTCCCCGACAAAAGGGACTCGCCTAACGGCGGGTCCTTTTCCGTATGGTGGCTGGGAAAAACTTTGTGCGACTTTCTGCGCCCGTCGATGCATCTCTACCCAGATGCCCAGATGCCTAACGATGAAGACGTGGCGCGGCGCGCGCGGCTCCTCGAGCTGCTCGGGCCGATCCACGACCGCGCGAGGGCCACTGAACGGAGGGAAGATTCGGCTTCGTTGACGCCTGAGCTGCATTCCCATGTGCATCTCGGCCCCGAAGCCCGTACGCTCAAAGGGTGTCGATCCACGCGATCGAGCCAGGCTTCCTCCTCGCGGCGCCGCGTCTCGGCGACCCCAACTTCGAGGGCGCCGTGGTGCTGCTCGGCGTCCACGACGACGAGGGCTCGCTCGGCTGGACGCTGAACGGACCCCTCGTCGACGACGCCGCGACGATCGTCCGCGCGACGAGCCTCGTCTCCGCGGGGGACACGCTACCCGCAGCGTTCAGCCACCCGGCGCTGCGCGGCGGTCCCGTGTCGCCCGCGTCGGTGTGGATCCTCTACCAGCGCGAGCACCAGGCGCCGCTCTTGCCGGGCTCGATCGCGATCGGCGAGCAGATCTCCGTCACCGGCTCGGTCGAGGCGCTCCGCAGGCTCATCGCTGGCAGCGGTCCGAAGACGTTCCGCCTCATCGTCGGCTACGCGGGCTGGGGCCCCGGGCAGCTCGCCGGCGAGCTGTCGCGCGGCGCCTGGCTACCCGGCGCGGCCGACGCGTCGATCCTCTTCGGAAAAGACACGACGACGCTCTGGCAGCGCGCGTACCGGAAGACGATCGGCAACGTCCCGCAGGCGTTCGTGCCCACCCGCGGCATCGCGTAGCGGCTTCGCTTCACCCGCCGCGAAGGATGCCGAAGAGCACCTGCAGCATCTGGTAGGTGAGCCCCCACACGCGGCGGCCGCCGACGTCCAAGAACGGCAGCTCGAACGGCGTGCCCTCGAGATCGTAGGTGAAGGTGCCGGCGCTCTCGCCGCGCGCGAGCGGCGAGAGCGGTGTCCATAGTGCCTCGGCGATCTCCGCCGCGCTTGGCGACGGCTCGACGCCCGCGGGCAGCGCGAAGACGAAGGGCGCGATGACGAGGCCGACGCGGTGGCCCCGTACGATCGCCGGGTGATCGGGCAGGCGCGCGAGGCGGCGGCCGTCGCGCGCGAGGTCGATGCCGACCTCCTCGCGCGTCTCGCGGATCGCCGTCTGTTCGAGATCGCGATCGGCGTCGTCGTGGCGTCCGCCCGGCAGCGCCATGTGGCCCGACCACGGATCGCCGGGGTTGTCGGCGCGCCGAATCAGCAGGATTTCTGCGCCCTCGTGCGCACGGCCGGGCCTCAAGATCGCCGCGACCGCCGCGCGCGCGCCGACCTCGCCCGAGTCCGACGCGCTCGCGTACGCCGCGAGGCGCGCCTCGAGCGACGGGAGATCGAAGGCGTCCATTCGCCCGTGAGCTAGCGCGAGCGGCCGCCTCGCGTCAAACGCGCACGTCATCGATTGAAGCGACTCAGGAGGTCCTCGGTGAGGCCGCGCTCCCAGAGCTCGCGCGCGATCCCCTTGGCGTGGGCCCACGCGCCGCGCGGGCCCATCGGCGCCCGCACGCGGCCGCGCGCGCGAACCTCGGCGCCGACCCGCCGCATCCACGCGAGCTCGTCGTCGCGCATCGGACCGGCGTCGAGCGCTTCGAGGACGCCGTCGAGCTCGGCGCCGTCCTTTGGCCCCGCGAGGCAAGCGCCGATGGCGGGGTGGCTGAGGGCGAAGCGATAGCAATCGGCACCCCGCGGCGGGCGCTCGCCACCAAGGCGTGGCGCGAGGAGCGAACCCCATCGCGTGGCGGTGTACGCGACGACGGGGCGCCCGCGCTCTTGGGCTTGCGGGAGAACGTCGGACTCCGCGCCGAGGTGCGCGGCGTTGTAGCGGACCATGACCCCATCGAACGCGGAATCGGCGACGAGCGCGGCGAGCGTGCGGCGGTCATGCGACGAGACGATCACGCTGCGCACCACTCCGCGATCGCGAAGACGCAGCGCCGCGTCGACGATCGCGCGGGGCGGCGGCGCGCTCCAGAAGCCGAGGCCGAGGACGTCGATCGCGTCGACGCCGAGGCGCCGCCGCGCGAGCTCCACCGACGGCCGGATCAGCCACGGGCGCCGCGCGAACGTCTGAACGGCGATCGTCACGCGCGCGCGGTCGCGCCGCGCGAGCCTCCGAACGGCCGCGCCGAAGTCGGCGCGCCGCAGCGCGCCCCAGAAGAAGAAGCGCAACCCGCGCTCGAAGGCTCGCTCGACGTCGCGGCCGGCGAGGCCGTAGCTCGACGCGAGCGCGACAGGGCCGACCCGCACCGGCCCCAGAACGAGATCCGGGAACCCGGGTTCCATGCGATGCGCAGCGTACCGCAGCTTGGGGCGGTCGGCGCTACGGCCCCAGCGCGACGAACGCGGCGCGGGTCCCTTCGAGGTTGTCGACGAACGCGACGCCGACGACCCCCGCCTCGGCGACGACGCTGATCCGCTCGCCGGCCCAGCCCGGCTCGTCGCGGCCGGCGGCGAACTGCAAAGGTGCGCGCGCCTCGCGCGCCGGATCGGCGGGGCCGCCAACGACAGGGACGCGGCGCCACCGCAGCGCGGCGGCCGTGATGGGCGAGGGGCGCGCGGCGTAGTACGCGAGCACCACGCTGCCCGACGCCTCACGCGCCATCGCCGGGTGGAGGAGCGCGATCTCGGGCTCTTCGACGCGCGTGCGCGCCCACGTCTGGCCGCCGTCGACCGACAGCGTCAGAACGGCGGCGCGGAGCGACGGTGAGAAGCCCGGCGCGGGGACGCCCGTCTCGAGGCCGTAGAGGACGAGGATCTCGTAGCCGTGGACGACGCACTGCGGGGGCTCGTCCGCGACGCGTTCGTCCGGCTCGGAGACGACGTGCTCGCGGTCCGCGCCGAAGCGAAGGCCCACCGGTGACGCACCGTCGGCGACCGATACGACGACGCCGCGCTTCGAGTCGACCCACGCCACCGCGACGCGCGGGCCATTGGCCGCCACGGTCGGCGCCGCGCCGACGGGACCCTCGGTCACGACGAGGGGCGCGCTCGCGCCGGCGTCGTGGGCACCGAGGGCGCGCACGACGAGCCGCGAGAGGCCCGGGCCGCGCTCCTCTCGAGCAAGGAGCCATGCGGTCTGCCCCGCGGCCGCGAGCGTCGGCGCCGAGACGCGCGCGTCCGCGCCGAGCGCGTCCGCCGGCGCCGCGAAATCGAGCGTCCCCGCCGGCGCGTGGGTCACGTAGACGTGGCCGGCTGCGCTCGCCATCGCGAGCCACGTCGCGCCGTCCGCCGTCGTCGCCAGCGCCGGCCCGCCGGCCATCGGCTCGGGCGCGCGCACCGTGACCGCGTCGCCCCACGCGTGTGAGCCCTTCACGAGCGCGCGCAGCCCGACGCGATCGGCCGCGGCCGCGCCCGCCGCGAGCCCCGCCCACGCGACGACCGCGCGTCCGTCGGGCCCCACCGTCACCCGCGCCTCGCGCTCGCGCGCCGTGCCCGTCCCCATCGACACCAGCGCCGCGTCACGGAGCGCGCGCCGCTGCGACTTCTGGGTGATCAGCATCCGCGTGATCGCCGCGATCGAGAGGCCGATCGCCACCGCGATCATCCACCGCGGGACCTTGCGCGCGTGCTCTTCCCGGGTCACGTCTCGGAGCGGAGCGCGCCGATGGCTTGCAGCAGGCCGGCCGGCGACGCTTTGAGCGCGAAGTACAGGTGATCGCGATCGGTCTCGATCGCCCGCACGTTCAGGATGGGGAACACGATCGCCAGGACGCGCCGCAGCTTCGCGTTCTGCGCGATCTTGGGGACCTTCATCAGATCGATGACGATCCGATCGCCGTCGGCCTCGACGACGGCCGCGGGCCGCTTGGGGATGAACTTGACGAGGTTGCCCGGCTTGCTGAGATCGAGCGCGCCCGACTTGATGAGCGTCGCGACCGGCGAGTCGCTCTCGCCGACGAGCTCGAGCTTCACGTCGCGCAGTCGAACGCCGACGCGGAGCGCGTCCGTAGAGAGCTCCACCTCGTCCACCTTGATCGCCGCCGACGCGCGCACCTGCGTTCCCATCGCGTCGACGACCGCCGACAGGCGCAGCGCGGGCGGCGAGCTGCCGATCTCGATGTCCTTTGGCGTCTTCTTGCCGGGCTTCAGCTGCGCGACGCCCCACCGGAGCGCGGCGAGCGGCACGCCGAATCGAAGGCCGGTCGCGTTGATGGCGGCCTTCACCACCTCCTGCGGGTTTTCCTTCACGTAGCCGAGGGCCGCGGAAACGAGGGCGCCAATCTTCATCGGTCCGCCGAGGCTACCCTACGCGTGCCATCCGCGGAACGCCGTCGCCCTCGATTTCCCGTTCCGGCGCGGCGCCGCTTGCCGCAGCGCGTCGCGAGATCAGGCCTTGACGATCGACTCCCAGTGCTCGGCGATCTCGCGCGCCGTCCACACGCCGCCGTCGTCGTCTTTGAACTTGCCGGGCGTCTCGATGACCTTGAACGCGTACAGGCGCGAGCCGGCGACGGCGAGGACGTGGCCGGTCTTGTCGCCGCAGAGATCGCTCGCGAGGAAGAGCGCGGCGGGGGCGATGTGCTCGGGGGTCATCGTGTCGACGCCCTGGAACATCGGCAGGTCCTCGGTCATCCGCGTCTTCGCGATCGGCGCGAGCGCGTTGACGGTGATGCGGTGCTTCTGCAGCTCGATCGACATCGTGCGCGTGAGGCCGTAGATGCCGGCCTTCGCGGCGGCGTAGTTCGCCTGGCCGAAGTTGCCCATCATGCCGCTCACGCTCGTCGTGTTGACGATGCGGCCGCCGCCGCCCTGCGCGACGAGCTGCTTGGCGAACGCCTGCGAGACGCGGAAGGTGCCGGTCATGTGCACCGCCACGACCGAGTCCCACATCGCGTCGTCCATCTTGAGGAAGCTCTTGTCGCGGAGGATGCCGGCGTTGTTGACGAGGACGTCGACGCGCCCGAACGCCTTCACGCCGGCGTCGACGATGCTCCGCGCGCCCTCCACCGTCGAGACGTCCGCGAAGCTGGGGACGGCCTCGGCGCCGAGCGCCTTCGCCTCGGCGACGACCTTGGCCGCCGCGCTGCCCTCGCCCGACGCGTGGCCCGCGCCGTCGCGCGCGCCGCCCATGTCGTTGACGACGAGCTTCGCGCCCTCCTTCGCGAAGAGGAGCGCGTGCGCGCGGCCGATGCCGCCGCCGGCGCCGGTGACGATGGCGACCTTTCCGTCGAGGATTCCCATGCGCGGAGCCTTACCACGCATTCATGCTAAGGACAGAGCTGGATGGGCGACGATCCCAAGGCGCCGGACCGCGAGAACGGCCACCGATCTCGTCCGCCTCGCCGACGAGCGCTTGATGAAGGCGAAGGCCGCGGGGCGAAACCGCGTCGTCGCGCAAGGCTAGCGCTCGCGCAGCGCTAAGAACGAAGGATCAACCCATGCGTCGTCTGGTTCTCGGCCTCGCGCTCCTCCTGTCGTGCAGCAAGTCGTCTTCTACGTCCCCCGGCGACGCCGGCCCTCCGCTCCCCGAGGTGGTGACGTTCCCGCAGGGCTTCATGTGGGGCACCGCGACCGCGGCGTTCCAGATCGAGAAGGGCAGCGCGCACAGCGACTGGGCGACGTGGGTGACGCTCCCCGGCAAGATCAAAAACGGCGACGTGCCCGACGCCGCTCCGTCGCCCGACGCGCTCGCCCACGTGGACGGCGACGTGGCGCTGATGAAGGGCGCCGGGCACAACGCCTACCGCTTCTCGATCGACTGGGCGCGGCTCTATCCGACGCGCGCCGCCTTCGACGCCGACGCGCCCGATCCGAAGGCCGTCGCCGCGTACGACGCGCTCCTCCAAGCGCTCACGACCGCCGGCATCACGCCGTACGTCACGCTCATGCACTTCGCCGTGCCGGACTATCTCTCCGACGCCACGCAGCCGAAGTCGCCCCAGGGCTTCGAGCGCGCGGAGACGGAGGAGCTCTTTGGCCAGTTCTGCGGGCGGGTCGCCGCGCGTTGGGGCAGCATGATCGACTGGTACGCGACGATCAACGAGCCGATCGTCGCGCCGCTGGCCGGCTACGTACAGGGGAGCTTTCCGCCCGGACTCGTCCTCGCCACGGCGCGCGCCTTCGCGTACGCGGCGGGCGAGGTGCGCGGCCACGCGAAGTGCTTCGACGCCATCCACGCGAAGGACCCGAAGGCCCAGGTCGGCCCCGTCGTGCACCAGCGCGCGGTCGAGCCCGCCGATCCGACCGACGCCGAGGACGTCGCCGCGACCGAGCACGTTCGCTACCTGAACAACCTCTGGTTCTTGAACGCGGTCGTCCGCGGTGACTTCGACGCGGACCTGGACGGCAAGCTCGACGGCCCGAACGACAAGAAGGCCGACCCTGCGCTCGCCCGCCGCGCCGACTACCTCGGCGTGAACTACTACTCGGCGCTCCGCGTCTCGGCGCACTCCGGCATCGTCATCCCGGCGCCGGTGAGCGCCGCGCTCACCCCCGACCACATTCCGAGCGGGCGCCCGAAGACCGATTTCGTCTGGGATATTTATGCTGAAGGACTTTTGACCGTTCTGATGGAGGCCAAGGACTATTCGCTCCCCCTCGTCATCTCGGAGAACGGTCTTGCCGATGCCGCCGACGCGAACCGACCGCGCTTCATCGCGGAGCACCTCTATCAAGCGGGACTCGCCATCCAGCGAGGTGCAGACGTCCGCGGCTATTTCCACTGGAGCCTCTACGACAACTTCGAGTGGGCCAGCGGATTCTGTCCGAAATTCGGCCTTTACCAAATCGACCCGGCCACCGCCGCCCGAGTGCCGCGCCCAAGTGCCGACACCTACCGAAACATTATTCGGGCCGCGCGAGTCTCTCGCGCCGACATCGCAGCCACCCCTGCCTACACCGCACCGAAGACCCGCTGCGAGTGAGCTCGGCACGCGGGCGCGCAAGACGACCGAGGAGTTCCCCCGAGTCCTGCCGCGCGGTCTCTTGTCCGAAACGCCGACCGCCGCGCTATCGCCGATGACGACTCTGCCGGTGGCGCACGCACTGCCGCCGCCGCCGATCCCGCGCGAGAGCAGCGCGGCGCCGCCGCCGCCCGCCTCGCAGCGCCCGTCGTACCGGCCGTCCAGCCCGCACCGGGCGCCGATGGCGAGCCTCGACCTCGACGACGACGAGCCTCTCACGAGCCCGGCGATGCACTGGGTGCCGGTCCCCCAGCCGACCCCGTCGTCGCGGCAAGAGCGCGCGATCCTGACGGTGCTCACCGGCGTCAACGCCGGGCAGGTCTTCTCGCTCGAGGGCGACGACAACGTCATCGGGCGCGGCAGAGAGGTGAAGATCCGGATCGACGACATCGGCATCAGCCGCAAGCACACGCGCGTCGCGCGCACGCAGGACGGGCGCTTCGTCGTCGAGGACCTCGGCTCGCGGAACGG
>JAYVXL010000174.1:0-2328 GCA_043785185.1 Myxococcales bacterium | reverse complement strand
ACGCCGACGCGCGCCGCCGTTCGCCACGGCACGAACGCGCCGGCGACGCGTACGACCGCAAAGGCGCCCGCGGCGAGCGCGAGCGCGAGCGCCGTCGTGGTCGCCGCCGCCGCCGACATGAGCTGCGCGCCGCCGAACGCGCCCTCCGGCATCGCCACGAAGCACGCGACGAGCACCAGCGCGCACGCGCACGTCGTGATGCCCGCGGCGAGGCGCGCCCGGCCGAGGCTCGCGAGGACGGTCGTGGCGACGCCGAGGAGGGCGAACGCAGCTTGCCCCACGGCGAGCAGGCGCAGCGTGTCGTGCCCGCGCGCGGCGACCTCGCGACCGTACGCGAACGCGAGCAGGCCCTCCGGCGCGGCGACGATCACGGTGACCATGAGCCCGCCGGCGATCGTCGCGATGCGCGCGCCGCGGGCGACGTAGCGCGCGACCGCCGCCGTGTCGCCTTCGGACTTCGCGCGCGCCACCATCGGGAAGAGCACCTGCGTGACGCTGAAGAGCAGCTGGTACGGCAAAAAGGCGAAGAGCTGGCACGCGCGGTACACGCCGACCCACTCGTCGGCGGCCTTCGCCGGCTCGAGCGCGCCGCTGAGCGCGGCGCCTTGCGACAGGAAGCGGCCGAGCACGGTGATGTCCACCTGCATCAGGACGTTGGTGCCGAGCTGCGCGAGGGCGAGCGGGAGCAGCTCGGTCAGGTACGCGCGCGGCGTGGGGACCTCGGGCGCGCCGCCGCCGCCCGCTCGGCCGAGGCCCGTGCGCCGCGCGGCGAGCGGGAGGATGCACGCCGCCGCCAGCACGAAGCCGGTGGTGGCGCCGAGCGCCCCGGAGAGGCCGCGCCGCGCGAACGCCCAGCCGAGGCCGAGCAGGCCGAGCGTTCGGAGAACGGCAAAGGTCATGTCGAGCGACGCCTGCGTCGTGAACTGCGCGCGGCCGTTGAGCATGCCGACGAGCGGCGCGTACACGCCGTAGAGCGCGACGACGCCCGAGGCCACGACGAGTGGAAGCACGACGTGCGGCGCGTGCTCGAAGCGGCCCACGAGCGGCGCGGCGAGGGCGAAGAGGAGCGCGAGGCCGAGCGCCAGCGGCACGTGCACGCGCAACGTCGCGCGGAGCGCTTGCTGCTCGAGCGGCGGGTCGAAGGCCGCCCCGCCGGCGCGGGCACGCGCGCGCGCGACGGTCCGGCTCACGCCCTGGATGGACGACGCGACGACGACGTTGTTGACGACGCTCGCGACGGCGAGCACGCGCGAGAGCGCGCCGTAGCCGGCGAGGCCGATCAGGCTCGGCAGCAGCGTCTGCTGGACGAGCCCGATCACGATGAAGAACGCCTTCGCCGCGAGGACCGCGACGCCGCCGCGCCCGGCGGTCCGCGCGCGCTCGACGTCGGTAGCGACTCCGTCCTTCATCGAGGCGAAACGCCGGGCCTAGCGCATTTGGGGAGACGGCTCAGAGCGGGCGCTCAGAAATGGCCGTAGTTGCTGCGCAGCTCGTCGTCGACCGTGGAGAAGATCGACGCGATCTGGAGGAGGAGCATCATGGCGCCCAGCACGATGCCGGTGATGCAGAAGCCCGTCCCCTTGAACATCTGCGGCGCGACCTTGATCTTGTTCATGCCGACGATCCCGCACACGATGGCGGCGATCGGTAGCGGCGCGCCGAAGTAGCAGCAGCAGAAGGGCACCGACACGAGGCCGGTGACGAGCGCCGTGATCGCGAGCGGGTGGAAGCGCAGCTGCCCGCCCATCGGGTCCATCGGGCCGCCGAAGCCGCCGCCCGGCGGCCCGTAGCCTCCGCCGCCGCCGTAGCCCGGGGGGCCTTGCGGAGGACCGCCTTGCGGAGGACCGCCGTACCCGCCTCCGCCCGGAGGACCGCCGTACCCGCCTCCGCCCGGCGGACCGCCGTACCCGCCGCCACCCGGCGGACCGCCGTATCCGCCGCCACCCGGCGGACCGCCGTATCCGCCGCCACCTGGCGGACCGCCGCCGCCGGGAGGCGGACCGTATCCGCCGCCGCCGGCGCCGCCGGGAGGCGGACCGTATCCACCGCCGCCGCCACCGCCCGGAGGCGGGTAGCCGCCGCCCCCCGGAGGTCCGTACCCGCCCGCCGCTTCGATATTCCCCTGCTCGCTCGTCGTCATGCGCGTGCCTCCGGAGCGGTCAGCGTCGCACGGGCGGGCGCGAGTGAGAACCCACTTGCATCGAATTGACGCTACTCTTTTCGCGATGGCGGCCGGACGCGTCTCGTCTTCAGCTGGCGTCGGCGCCGTCGGCGCCGTCGGCGCCGTCGGCGAGGGCGCCGGTGCTGCGCCTTCGGAGCCGGCGGAGC
>JAYVXL010000173.1:0-7769 GCA_043785185.1 Myxococcales bacterium | reverse complement strand
CGCGCTCGCGACCGGCGGCGGCGCGGCCGGCGCGACGGGCGCCGGCGTGACGGGCGGCGGCGCGTCGGGCGAGGGGCACGCGGCGAGGGCGAGCAGCGAGACGGCGAGGGCTCCGAGGCGGCGGTGGCTCATGGGCCGGGAAACCTAGCACGCAGCGGCGTATTCGAGGGTGGGCGGAAAGTTCCGCGGCGTGCCCGCGGCCCCGAGATGGCGTAGGGTTCGCGCGCATGCGCACCGCCGGACCGCTCTTCGTCGTCTTCGCCGCCTCAATCGTCTTCGCGTGCGGTAGCTCCAGCTCGGGCGCCTCGGGCAGCTCCGGCAGCTCGGGCACGTCCGGAGGCAGCTCCAGCTCGGGCGCCTCGGGCAGCTCGGGCAGCTCGGGCGCCTCGAGCAGCTCCGGCGCCTCTGGAAGCTCGGGCGCATCGAGCGGAGGCAGCAGCGGCGGCTCGTCGAGCGGGAGCAGCGGCGGCGACGCGGCGAGCCCCGACGACGGCGGCATCGGCGGCAGCCGGCCCGTGAAGGTGCACGTCCCGCCGAGCTACGTCGCGGGGACGGCGATGCCGCTCGTCATCCTGCTCCACGGCTACAGCGTGACCGGGAACACCGAGGAGCTCTACCTCGGCCTGACCAGCCTCGCCGACGCGCGCGGCTTCCTCTACGCGCACCCCGACGGCCTCGTCGACACGACGGGCAACCAGTATTGGAACGCGACCGACGCGTGCTGCGACCTCGGCGGCACCGGCGTCGATGACTCGACGTACCTGAGCACGCTCATCAAGCAGATCCAGGCGCACTACACCGTCGATCCGAAGCGCATCTTCTTCGTCGGCCACTCGAACGGCGCCTTCATGTCGTACCGGATGGCGTGCGAGCACTCCGATCAGATCGCCGCGATCGCGAGCCTCGCCGGTGCGATGTGGTCGGACGTCGCGAAGTGCGCGGCCACGCAACCGGTGAGCGTCCTCGAAATCCACGGCACCGCGGACCAGACGATCGTGTACACGGGCGGCCAAATTCAGGGGCACGCGTACCCGAGCGCGGCGACGTCGGTGAGCGACTGGGTCAAAATCGACGGCTGCGCCGCGACGGCGGACACGTCGTCGCCGAACCTGGACCTCGACACGTCGATCGCGGGCGCCGAGACGACGGTGACGAAGTACGCGAGCGGGTGCAAGCCCGGCGGGCACGCCGAGCTCTGGAGCATCCAGGGCGGCGCGCACATCCCGTCGCTGAGCCCTGCGTTCTCGCCGGCGTTGATCGATTTTCTGCTCGCGCACCCCAAGCCGTAGCGAACGTCACGCGGCGAGGTGGTGGCGCACGCGCTCCGCGACCACGCGCGCGATCGCGAGCGACGCGGTCGCCGCCGGCGACGGCGCGTTCAGCAGGTGCACCATGCCCGGCGCCTCGACGACGTGGAAGTCGCCCACGAGCTCGCCGCTCGCGCGCATCGCTTGCGCGCGGACGCCCGCGCCCGCCGGGACGATGTCGTCGTCGCCGAGCTCGGGCACGAGCTCACGGAGCGCCGCGGCGAAGGCCGCCTTGTTCAGCGAGCGCCACACCTCCCCGAGCCCGGTGCGCCAGTGCTTCGCGACCAGCCTCCACGTGCCGGGGAACGCCGCGATCTCCGCCGCGTCGTCGAGCCGGAACGACGCCTTGTCGTACCCCTCGCGGTCGAGCGCGAGGACGGCGTTCGGGCCGGCCTCGACCGCGCCGCCGATCCGCCGCGTGAAATGCACGCCGAGGAACGGGAACGCCGGGTCGGGCACCGGGTAGATGAGGTTCTTCACGAGGCCGCGCCGCGCCGCCGCGAGCTCGTAGTACTCGCCGCGGAATGGCACGATGCGCACGCCCGGGTCGACGCCGGCCATCCGCGCGACCCGATCGCTCGCGAGGCCCGCGCAGTTCACGAGCGCGCGGGCGCGGTGCTCGCCGCGCGTCGTCAGGACAACGACGCCCGTGCCGTCGCGCGCGACGCCGACGACGCGCTCGCCCGTGACGATGCGGGCGCCGGCCTCCTCCGCCACGCGCGCGTACGCTTCGGTGACGAGGCGGTAATCGACGATGCCGGTCTCTGCGACGTGCAGCCCCGCCAGACCCGCCGCGTGCGGCTCTCTCGCGCGCACGCCGTCGGCGGTGAGGCGCGTGAGACCCACGAGGCCGTTCGCGCGCCCGCGGCGCTCGAGCTCGGCCAAGCGCGGCAGCTGCTCTTCGCGCGTCGCCACGACGACCTTGCCGCACCGCTCGAACGGGACGCCGCGCGCCTCGCAGAAGCGCTCGAGGAGCGCGCGCCCCTCGGCGCACGTCGTCGCCTTGAGCGACCCGGGCGCGTAGTACAGCCCCGCGTGAATGACGCCGCTGTTGTGGCCGGTCTGGTGCGCGGCGAGGCGCTCCTCCTTCTCGATGACGAGGACGCGCGGGGCGCGCTTGCCTTGCGCGAGCGTCATCGCCGTCGCGCAGCCGAGGATACCGCCGCCGACGACGACGACGTCGAAGCCGCTCAAGGCTTCTTTGCCTCGAGCGGCGGAAAGCCGAGCCACGCGGCGTAGTAGTCGTTGCCCGGGCTCCACATCAGCCACCCGACGCCGCCGTTTGTTTCGGCCTGATGCGCCTCTTCGACGAGGTACTTCGGCCCATACACCGGCGTCTTCCACGCGAACGCTTGGAGCCACGAGCGAATGACCGCGGTGGGCTTCGGCTTGGCCTGCGCGAGGTAGGCGACGGCGGCCTTGGTGCCGATGCCGATGATCTCCGGGTGATTGCCGGGCTCCGCCCACCCGTGGTACCCGGCGTCGTAGTGTGACGGGTACACCATCGGGCTGAGCGCCTCGCACTCGGCGCCGAGCACCGAGATGTCCTGACCGAGCGCCTCCCAGTCGGAGCGGTCGCCCGTCGCCGTCACGCCGAAGACGTCGAGCGACAGCGCCACCTTCGACGCGCTCGTGACCTCGTGGACTTTTCGGACGATGTCGCGAATGTACCGGATGCGCTCGCCGTTCTTCGGCGGCGGGAGCTTCATCGCCTTCACCGGGCCGACGATCGGGAAGCGGATGTAGTCGAGCTGAATCTCGTCGGCGCCGAACGAGATGCCCTCCTTCACGAGATCGAGGACGTAGCCCTGCGCCTCCTCGTTCGTCGGGTCGAGCCAGCCCATGTCGATCGGGCCGCCCCAGTACCCCATCAAAGAGAGGCGCGGCGCCTTCTTGGCGGCGAGCGGATCGTGGAAGCACGGGATGCGCAGGATGATGCGAATGCCGCGCGCGTGCGCGAAGCGGATCGCGCGCGCCATGTCGGGGATCGGCGGGTTTTTGGCCGCTTCCATGTCGTTCGCGAGCTTCACCTTCGTCGGGTAGGTGACCGGCCCCATGTAGTCCTTCGCGTCGAGGACGATGACGTTCATGTTTCGCGCGGCCACTTTTTCGATCGTCTGCGCCCAGTACAGGCTCGCGTAGATGCCGGTGATGAAGATGCCCTTCAGCGCCTTGTCCTCGGGCCAACCGAGGCGGTCCTCCTCCGGCTCCTTGTACGGGGCGACGAGGAGGTTCGGGATCGTGATGGTCTCGCCGACGGTGAGCGCGGGAACCTTCTTCTGGATGGCCGCGGCGAAGTCCTTCGCGTGGTAGATGTCCGCGACGGGGAGGTACGCGGCGGCGAGCGACGCGTACGTGTCGCCCTCGACGACGGTGTGGAGCACCTTCACGCCCGCGCCGTCCGCCTCCACCTTCGCCGTCGCGGGCGCGTGCGCGCGCATCCACGTCGCGAAGGCGCTCTCTGCGGGCGGCGCCGCGTCCGGGACGCCGACGTGCGCCGAAGCCGACCCCGACGGCGACGGCGGCCCCGCGTCCGGCGCCGCGGAGCCGTCGTGCTTTCCGCACGCGGACGCGAGCAGCGCCGCGGCGAGGACCGAAAAGGCGCGCGAGCGCATCACCATCCAAGCTCCGTCTTCAGGTGCGCGGCGAGCCGCTGGGCCATCATCTGGTGTGTCCTCGCGCTCGGGTGGTAGTCGCAGCCGTAGCCGATCGCGGGGTCTTGCGTCGGGAACTCGAGGTACGTGACGCGCGCGTCGCCCGCCTTGCGCTTCTGGTCGACGGCGAGGTGCACCCCGGCGCGCGCGCGCGTGAGGGTCTGCTTGCCGGGGGGATACGTGTCCGTGAGCATCGAGCCTACGCAGCAGACCACGAGCGCGGTCGGATAGAGCGCACGGACGCGGTCGACGAGCTTCACGAGCGCCTGGGCGATCGGCTGGGGGGCGTCGCCGCGCGTGGCGTCGTTGGTGCCGAGGTTGATGACGACCGCGTCCGGTACGAACGCCTGCGGGTCCCAGCGGCTCTCGGCGTGCGTCGGGAGCGCGCGGTCGTAGAAGTTCGCCATCTCGTCGATCGTCTTGCCGCTCCACGCGACGATGGACGCCTCCGCGCCGAGGCTCCGCGCCGCGAGCCAGCCGTACGTCGCGGTCGCGTTCTCGGTCGCCGGGGTGAAGCGGCAGTGCTGGTCCGGGCCCTCGTTGCCGTAGCCCGCGGTGATCGAGTCGCCGACGAGCTCGACGCGGCGCGCCGGCGCCGGCGGCGGATCGAGCAGCGGCTGCACGAACCCGAGGAGCTGCACTTCGCCGACGCGCGGCTCGGTGCGCTTGACGATCTCGACCTCGTGGTCGCCGTCGTGGAGGTTCACGGCGACGGGGTAGCGCTCCTTGTCGCCGCGGAGGTTGATCTGCGGCGCTGGCTTGCCGTCGACCGTGACGGCGAGCGTGTCGCCGCCTGCCCCTGCCTTGAGGCGCACGTCGAGCTCCGTCCCCTGGAAGCGCACCGCGACGCCGGTGCCCGACCACGCGAAGCGCGGCCCCGCCGGATCTTGCGCGTCGAACCGCCCGATCGCGCGCACGCCCGGCGACGCGAGCACCGGGGACGCGATGGGCCCGCGCACGAGGGCGCCGCGTGATGACGGACCGCGCACCTCCGCGTGACCTGCCGCGCAGGCCGTGGCGCAGATGAGCCCCAGGAGGAGCGCGCGCACGCGCATCATTGCAAGAGGAAGCTTAGCGTGCGGCGAGCGTGCGGCCGAAATTGCTGCGTCTTTCCCCCGTCCGCGCGCGACCAGAATGACCGCGCCGTCGCGCTCGGCGTGAAAGCCCTTCGCGCGGCACGAGCGCGTCGAGTGCGGCCGCCAGCCCTCACATGGATAGCGCAGGTACCAGCGGGGCGCGTCCCCGGGCGGAAAAAAGCCAGGAAATGTCCCCTCGCATCTTGCTGCACGGCCGGCGCGGTGTTTGCGTAGCCCAACCACATGCTGGCGCTCACCCTCCCCCGCGCGCTCCTCACCGTCGCCCTCGGCCTCGCCATCTGCTCGCACGCGCGCGCCGCGGCGACCGACGAGGAGTTCAGCAAAGAGGCCGCCGCGAGCGCGCTCGCGAGCGTCGACGTGGCGAAGTGCAAGCCGAAGAAGGGGCCCACCGGCGAGGGACACGTCATCGTGACCTTCGCGCCCGCGGGAAACGCGCAGGGCGCCGTCCTCGATCAAGGGCCGTTCGTCGGCACGAAGGCCGAGAAGTGCATCGTCAAAGAGTACCGCCGCGCGAAGGTCCCGGCCTTCAAGGGCGCGGCGGTCAGCGTCGGCAAGAAGTTCAAGATCGAGTAGCGCCTCGGCCGGTGGCTCCGCTGGACGGCGCGGCGCGGCGCCGCACCTGAGCCCGCGTCACATCTCGAACGCGAGGCCGGTCACCCACGTCGTCGTGCCGACGAAGAGCGCGTGCGACTGGCCGAGGCCGGTGAGCTGCGCGCTCATGACCTCGAGGAACAAGTACGAGTGGTTGATCCCGACGCTGTTGTCGAGGTTGCGCGCCGCCCCGCGGTCGAAGTCGTTCAGGTGGAGCGAGATTCCGGCCGCGATGTGCGATCCCCACGTGTGCCCTTTGCCGGAGACGTTGCTCCCCGCCGCGTTGCTCGCCGACGACGTGCCGAGATCGTTCGACGCGCGCCAGAGCGCGAACCCGACGCCGCCCTTGACGTACGGCACGAGCGGGATGTGGAGCTCGCGCGAGATGACGTCGGCGCGCAAGACGAGGACGCCGTGGAACGGGAAGATGTTGAGCGACGTCGTCTCGGCGCTGTCGCACGACGTCTGGGTATCCGGGAAGGGCGGGCAGTTCTTGATGCGCGCGGGCCGCGAGGCCGACGTGTAGCCGACGCCGACTCCAGGGCCGAGCGTGCCGAGGTGCGGGATGCGCAGCGCCTGCCAGTCGAACTCGGTGGCGACCTCGAGCCGAGGCGCTGTCCCGAACGACGTCGCGTAGGGCGTATTGCCGTTCAGGTCGGGCGCGGAGTCGACGTCCGCGCGGTACGGCGCGAAGCGGAACTCGAGCGCGAAATCTTGCGGCGACTCGTGGCGCTTGTGGCGCGAGTCGAGCACACCCGATTCGTCGTCGGCGCGGGCTACGGACGGGGCGAGGAGCGACGCGGCCGCGAGAGCGAGCGCGAGGGGGAGGGAGAGCGTGTCCGAGATCTTCACGACTTCTTCCTCCTGCGCACCACGCTCACGAGCCCCCAGACGCCGAGCGCGAGCAGCGACGTCGACGCCGGGCCCGGTCCCGTCCCGAGGCTACAGAAGCCACCGCCGGCCTGCCCGCCGGCCTTCGTATATTCGTTCCAAAAGTCCACGATCTCCATCGGCGTATTGCACCTCGGATCGCTGAGCGGCCCGGTGTTGCCGAAGGCGTCGATGCCGGCGACCGCGACGGTGTAGTAGGTGCCGTTCACCAAGTTGCGGACGGGGTACTCCTTCGTCGTGGCGCCGTTCGGCTGCCCGCAGATGTAGCCCGGGTCGATGAATCGCTGCACGCCGCCGACGGTCGTGGAGATGCCGGCCTCGTCGATCGTGATCGTACCGCCGCCGGAGACGAGCACCGTGCTCCGGCACGCGGAGGGCGTGCCGCTCGACGTACCCGCGTCGTTGGCGACGTAGGCGCAGCCGCCGTCGACGAAGCCGCCCTCGACGATGGCCCCCCCGTCGACCGCTCCGTCGAACCCGCCGTCCTGGCAGACGAGCGAGCTTCCCGCGTCGGTCGCCGACGACGGGGCGCCCACGGTGTTCCCCGGGGGCGGCGGATCGCAGTAGACGATGAAGCCTTGCGTTTGGCTGGACGTGTCGGCCGACGGCGTCCAGGAGACGATGAGGGCGGTGTCGCCGATGCCGGCCACGAGCCCGCTCGGCGGCGGCGGGCCGACGAGGTCCGCCGTGAAGCCGAGCTGCGCGTTGCCGATCGGGTTCTTCGCGCCGTCGACGATGATGAACCAGACGTTGATCGTCGCCTGCCCCGACGCGAAGCCTTCGCACACGCTCTTCGGAATCGGCCCGGTGCCGTACGGGTACGGCACCTTGGGCGTCGCCACGTACTGCGAGACGATGCCGCGCGCCGAGATCGTCGCGGTCGGGTTCTGGCTCTTTCCGACCGTCCCCGCCGCGACTTGCCAGCACGTGAGGCCCGTCGTGTTGACGCGCGAGGCGAGCTCGTCGCAATTGGCCCCGGCCCACACCTCGACCTGGTAGGCGCCGTTCGACAGGAGGTCGGAGTCGAACGCGAGCGGGATGGCGAGCTGCAGGTCTTGCTCGCAGTCGCTGTAGTTGATCCAGGTGTTCTGGTAGCCCTGCACGTTCGCCGGCGGGTTGAAGCTGCGGACCGGCGCGCCGGTCACGCGCACGCTCGCGGCGAACGAGGGCGTGGCGACGAGCCAAGCGGCGGCGAGCGCGCACGCGAAGAGGAGGCGGCGGCCCCAAGA
>JAYVXL010000172.1:0-7785 GCA_043785185.1 Myxococcales bacterium | reverse complement strand
TGCTGGGGTACTCGGCGGTCGTCCTGGCGATGCTCCGCGTCTACGCGCCGGACGCGCGCGTGCGCGACGTCCTCGCGTTTCGGCCCGCGCCGCTCGCATACCTCGTGTTCGCCGTCGTCATCGGCGCGTCTCTCTACCCGGCGGCCAGCTGGGTCGACGCGCTCGTCGCGCGGCGGTTTCCGAGCCGGCCGGAGGAGCTCGACGCGCTCGGTCGCCTCATGGCGACGCCGACGGCCGGGCGCCGCGCGTTCCTCGGCGCCGCGTTCGTCCTGATCATGCCGGCGTTCGAGGAGGTGTTCTTCCGGGGTGTCTTGTTCGGCCGCCTCCGTCGCGTGGGACCGGACGGCGCCACGCGCACGCCCGGCATGGTCGTGCTCGCGACGGCGGTGTACTTCGCCATCGCGCACGGCGACCCGCGGAGCTTTGCGTCGGTGCTCGCGCTCGGCGCGATGCTCGGCTGGCTGCGCGATCGCGCGCGCAGCGTCGTGCCGACGATCCTCGCGCAGGCGGCGTTCTTCGCGGTGCCCGTCGTGCCGATCCTGCGCGGCGGCGATCCGATGGCCGACGAGAGCTACGGGCGCGCGATCACGCTCGGCGGGCTCGCGGTCGCCGCGCTCGCCGCGGCCGCGCTCGAGTGGATGAGCCGCGCGCGCGTGGCCCGCGCCCTCCGCGAGGAGAGCGCGGAGGGTGACGCCGAGGGCGAGGCTTGAAGGTCTCAACCCCTCCGCCGCTGCCCCTCCTCAGCCCGCCGACCCCGGCGTGAACAGGGGCTCGATCAGCGCAAATTTCACGTTCCCGGCGAGCCGGTACCGCGTCTTGCCGTACTCGCCCGCGTCGCGCACGCGCTCGATCGACGTCGCCTCCCCGAGCAAATCGCGCACGCGCGAAATCAGCACCCGCACGCGGTGCTCGGCGTCGGCGGACTCGGGCCCGGGTCCCCCGGCCGCCCGCAGGATCTCCTCGGCGCTCAGCCCCTCCTTCGCGCGCCGCAGCAGCTGCACGACGAGCGGCTCGAGCGCGCGGCGCCGCTCGAGGCTCACCTCGCGGTTCTCCACCCGAAGATGGTGCGCGAGCGTGTCGACGACGAGCGTGGCGTCCTCGACCAGCTTCGCGACCTCGCTCTGCCGCACCCGCGTGACGCCCTGCGCGGTGGTCACGTAGATGAGCGTCTCGCCCTCGGTCGGCTCCCGAAGCTCTTCGCCCCCTGGCGAGGTCGCGACCGGCGGCGGATAGAGGCTCGGGTACGAAACGCGCGGCAGAACGCTCGACGGCGGAACGCTCGGCGGCCCGTTTGGCTGAGAAGACGGCCCCGCGATGCTGCTCATCTTCTCGGCGTAACGCACGACGCGGCTGTCGCCGCTCTTCATCGCGACCTGCCAGAGCGCCGCGCTGGCGCCGCGATCGGGGAACACCCAGCCGTGTCGATCGCCCGAGAGGGCGGCGCGCTCGACCGCGATGCGGGCGGCGGCCGCGTCGCCGAGCGCGAGCGCGCAGCGGCCCACGACCAGGTTGAGGCTCCCGGTGACGAACGCCTCCTCGAGGCGGCTCACGTACGGCAGCGCCGCTTCGAGCGCCTCTTTGTGCTGGCCGCACGCCTCGAGCGCGCGCGCGCGCGTGGCGACGAGATCCTGCTCGTCGATGGCGTCGACGACGGCGAGCTCTGCGCGGAGCTTCTCGCTCTTGGCGAGCCACTGCTTGGCGGCCTGCGACCGCCCGAGCATCGCGAGCGCCCACGCGCGGTGCTCGGAGAGCTGGTAGCGAAGCGTCGGCTGGTCGAGCTCGCCGAGAACCGCGAACGCCTCGTCGATCGCCGCGAGCGCGGCGAGCGGGCGGTCGCTCGCGATCTCCACGATCGCGAGGACGTCGTACGCGTCGGCGTGCCGCCAGCCCGCGGCGAGCTCGCCCGCGATGCCGATCGCCTGCTGCGCGTGCGCCCGCGCGTCGTCGAAGCGGCCGATCGAGCCGAGCGCGATCGCCATGTTGCCGTGCGCGCGCATCGCGGCGACGCCGCGCGCGGGGGAACGCCCGAGCGACGTGCCGTAGTGCTTCACCGCCATGCGCGGGTCGGCGAGGCGCATCGCGAGGTGACCGAGGGTCATCGCGACGGGCACGCGCCACGCGCCGTCCTCGAGCCGCTCGGCGACGTGCTCGGCGAGGCGCAGCGACGCGCCGGCCTGCTGCACGCGGTTCAAGCGGAGCTCGAGCTGCGCGCCCGTGAGGTGCATGTCGAGCTGCTCGCGCTGCCCCGTGCCGCGCGGCGCGCTCGCCAAGAGCCGGCTGGCCGCGCGCAGCTCGCTCTCGGCGTGATCGCCGCGGCCGTCCATCGTCGCGAGGATCGCGCGCTCGATCGCCAGGCGCGCCGCGTCGAGCGGGCTCCACGACGACGGCGCCGAAGGGAGGGACGCGGCGAGCTCGCGCGCGCGGTCGACGCGCCCCGTCTCGCGGTACGCGCGCAGGAGGCGCACGGCGAGCGTGGGATCGATGCGCATCCGGCCCGTGAGCGTCGACTCGAGCCATGAGACGATGAAGGGCGCCTCGTCCGCGGCGGCGAGGCGATCGAGCAGCGCGCTCACCGCCGCGACGGAGACCCCGTCGCTCTGCCCCGGCGGCTGCGAGAGACGCCCCGAGTCCAGGCTTCCTTGCGACGGGGGGCTCCGGACGGACGACGGCGGGCGCTGCGACGGCGGCGCGCCGCTGGCCGGCGGGAGGCCGCTCGGCGAGCGCGCGGAGGGCGGCCCGTGCGACGGCGGGCCGGGCGGGCCCCCGGGCGGTGGCGGCGGAAGTGTGGTCATGAAGGCGCGCCGCGCCATGGAGATGAGCTTAGCCGCAACTCCCAAAAACGTCTCGTATGAAAATGAGACGCGCCAATTCTCCCGCTCCGCCAAGGTAAGCTACGCCTCCATGTCGACGAAGATCCTTTGTGTCGCCGGCGCGCGCCCCAACTTCATGAAGATCGCGCCGCTCATGCGCGTCCTCCGCAAAAATCCTGCCTTCGACGCCAAGCTCGTTCACACCGGCCAGCACTACGACGCGAAGCTCTCGCAGATCTTCTTCGAGGACCTGAAGATCCCGCGCCCCGACATCGAGCTCGAGGTCGGCTCCGGGTCCCACGCCGCCCAGACGGCGGAGATCATCAAGCGCTTCGAGCCCGTCCTCGAGCGGGAGCAGCCGCAGGCGGTCCTCGTCGTCGGCGACGTCAACTCGACGATCGGCTGCGCGCTCGTCACGAGCAAGTTCGTCTTGAAGCGGCCGTTCCACACGAAGCTCGGGCCGCGCCACCGCCCGGTGATGATCCACGTCGAGGCGGGCCTCCGCAGCTTCGACTGGGACATGCCCGAAGAGATCAACCGCATCCTCACCGACTCGATCAGCGATCTCCTCTTCGTCTCCGATCCGGCCGGCATGGAGAACCTCAAGAAGGAGGGCGTCGCAGAGAGCCGCTACTTCTTCGTCGGCAATGTGATGATCGACACGCTGCTCGCCGCGAAGGAGCAAGCCATGAAGAGCAAGGTCCTCGATGAGGTCGGCCTCACCGAGCAGGGCTACGCGCTCCTCACGCTTCACCGTCCGAGCAACGTGGACGACGCAGTCGCGCTCAAGGCGCTGCTCGAGACGATCGAGGTCGTCGCGAGGGACCAGCCGGTCCTCTTCCCGGTTCACCCGCGCACGCGCGCGCGGCTCGAGGCCAGCGGCATCACGCTGGACCCGGCGCGGTGGAAGCTCACCGATCCGTTCGGCTACATGGATTTTCTCAAGCTCACGGCGAGCGCGCGGGTCGTCCTCACCGACTCGGGCGGGATCCAGGAAGAGACGACGGTGCTCGGCGTGCCGTGCATCACGCTGCGCGAGAACACCGAGCGCCCGGTCACCATCACGGAGGGGACGAACATCCTCGCCGGCACGGGGCGGGAGGCCATCCTCGCCGCGTACGCGAGCGTGAAGGCGAACAAGGGCGGCGGCGCGCGCACGCCGCGCTTTTGGGACGGCAAGAGCGCCGAACGCATCGACCAGATCCTGACGGGAGTCTTCGCAACATGAGCGCGAAAAACAAGACACGCGTCTACATCACGATCGACACCGAGTGCGCCGAAGAGCGCACCATCGGCGGACGCGAGGTCCCCGCCCAGGGCTACGACGTGCGCGTCTGGGGCCGCTTCAAGAACCAGAAGCGAGACCTCGGCATCGGCCTCATCATGCGCGAGCTCGAGGCGCAGGGGCTCCGCGGCACCTTCTACACGGAGGTCTTCGGCGCGACCCACTTCGGCAAGGCGCCGCTCGAAGAGGCCGTCCGCGCGATGCTCGCGCGCGGCCATGACGTGCAGCTCCACACGCACCCGGTGCAGCGCGTCGCGGACTTTCGCACGCGCGGCGTGCCGCCCGAGCCCGACAACATCGGCGACTACGACGAGGCGCGGCAGGTCGAGCTGCTCGCGGAGGGCATCGACATCCTCGAGTCGTGCGGCGTGCCGAAGGGCACGGTCTTGAGCTTCCGCGCCGGCAACTTCGGCGCGAACAACGCGACGTGGGACGCCATGGCCAAGGCCGGCCTCGTCGTCTCCAGCAACTACAACCCGTGCTACTTCGACAAGCACTGCAAGATGCGCACGGACGAGGCGGCGCCCGGCCTCTTCGACACCGGGCGCGGCGTGTGGGAGCTGCCGATCTCGAACTTCCGGGACGCCTCCGGCGGCTTTCGCCACCTGCAGATCACCGCCGTCTCGCTCGAGGAGACGAAGCGCTACCTCCTCGAAGCCCACGCGCGCGGCATCTCCGAGGTGATGCTCGTCACCCACTCGTTCGAGCTTTGCCACATCGACGATCCGAAGGAGCGCCTGGGCCGCGTGAACTCGATCAACCTGATGCGCCTGCGCGGGCTCTGCCGCTTCCTCGCGCGCCGGAGCGATCTGTTCGACGTCGACACCGCGGGCGCCCTGGCCGCGCGCATCAAGGACGGCCGCGAGCGCCCGGCGCGGCGCGGGGTCGGCGACTACCCGTCCGGCCTCGCGCGCCACAAGGCGAGGCGCCTCGTCGAGCAGGCGTGCAAGCGCGTCGAGGCGAAGGTCGCGTTCCTGCCCTTCTCCAGCAGCGTCTTTGGTAGTCTCGCGCGTCCATGATGAACGGCGAGAGCATCGTCTGCTTCGCGAAGGACTGGAGCGAAGACCCGACGAGCAACAACCACGTGATGAAGATGCTCGCGCGGGACAACGGCGTCCTGTGGCTCAACTCCATCTCGACACGCACCCCCGACTTCCGGAGCGGGCGTGACCTCGGCAAGATCGCGAAGAAGCTGAAGGGGTTCGCCCGAGGCCCGGTCGACGTCGAGGGCGGCCTCCACGTGTACACGCCGATCGTCCTTCCGTTCCCGCACAGCCGCGCGGCGACGATGGCGAACGCGCAGATCCTCCGCGGCTCGGTGAGCCTGCTCCGGAAGAAGTACCGGATGGGGCACGATTTCCAGCTCTGGAGCTTCATCCCGACGGCCGTGAAATACGTGGGCAAGCTCGGCGAGTCGCTCGTCGTCTACTACTGCACCGACGAGTGGAGCCACTTCAGCTACGTGGACGGCGCGAAGATCGTCGCCATGGAGAAGGAGCTCTGCGAGCGCGCCGACATCGTCTTCACGACCGCCAAGACGCTGCTCGAGCGGAAGAAGGCGTACAACCCGGAGACGCACCTCGCGTCGCACGGCGTCGACGTCGCGCACTTCGCCAAGGCGCTCGACCCGAGGACGGAGCTCGCGCCCGAAGTGCGGGACATCAAGGGCCCGGTCCTCGGCTTCGTCGGGCTCATCCAGGACTGGGTCGACACCGACGCGATCGCGTATCTGGCGGAAAAGAAGCCGGAGTGGACGTTCGTGATCATCGGCAAGGCGCTCGCCCCCGTGTCGCATTTGAACAAGCCCAACATTCGCCTGCTCGGCCGCAAGGCGTACGAAGAGCTGCCCCCGTACATGAAGCGCTTCGACGTGGGGCTCATCCCGTTCCGCCTGAACGAGCTGACGCGCAACGTGAACCCCATCAAGCTGCGCGAGTACTTCAGCGCGGGGCTGCCGGTCGTGTCGAGCGACATCCCCGAGGTCCGCATGTACGCAGACGACGACTTCGGCGAGCGCGAAGGCGCGCTCGGCTGCGCCGTGTACGAGACGCACGAGCAGATGCTCGCGCTTTGCGAGAAGGCGCTCCTGCAGGATTCGCCGGCGGCGCGGCAGAAGCGCAGCAAGGCGATGCTCGCCGAGACCTGGGAGAAGAAGGTCGAGGCGCTCGGCGACCACATCGCGCGCGTGAAAGAGAAGAAGCGCCGCCGTTGAGGTAGAATCCGGCGCGTAACACCGCAATCGCGACGAAGGGGATACGACACATGAACGCCTGGGAACGCAGCTGGTCGATCACGAAGACGAGCTTCTCGATCATCCGCGAGGACTCCGAGATGCTCTGGTTCCCGATCCTGTCGGGCCTCTTTTCGCTGCTCTTCTCGGCCGCGCTCCTCGTGCCCACGTTCGTCCTCGACCTGGTGAGCGAAGCCGGCGGCAACCAGTTCGTGGTCGGTCCGCTGCAGTATGCGGCGCTCTTCGTGACGTACTTCGGCCTCGCGTTCATCGCGACGTTCTTCAACGTGTGCGTCGTCTTCACGACGCGCGTGCGCCTGTCGGGCGGAGACGCGACGTTCATGGACAGCGTGAAGTTCGCGCTCTCGCGCGTGCACCTCATCGCGGCGTGGAGCCTCCTGTCGGCGACCGTCGGGCTCCTTCTCCGTGCTCTCGACAGCGTGGCCGAACGCTCGGGGCTCGCCGGGAAGATCCTCCTCTACATCCTGCGCGCGATCCTCGCGACGGCGTGGGCGATCACGACCGTCTTCGTCGTGCCGGCGATGGTGTACCGCGATCTCGGCCCCATCGACGCGGTCAAGGACTCGGTGGCGACGCTCAAGGCGACGTGGGGCGAGTCCATCGTGCAGTACTACGGCGTGGGCATCGCGACGTTCGTGTGCGCGCTGCCGTTCGTCCTGCTCATCTTCGGCGGCGTGGTGGTGGCCGGGCAAGTCGCGGCGGCTGGCATCGCGATGATCGCCGTCGCGGTGCTCGGTCTCCTCGCTGTTAGCCTCGTGTTCGGCGTCGCCAGCACCGTTTGGAAGACGGTGCTCTACCACTGGGCGACGCAGGGCTCGCTCCCCCCGGGGCACGACGCGGCGATGATGCAGAGCGCGTTCGCGCAGCGGGGCTGAGGCCCCCGCCCGTTTAGAACGCCCAGCCGGCGCTCGTCCCCGCCCAGAGCACGAAGCCGTCTTCGCGGCCGAGGTAAAGGAGCGGCGTGAGGCCGGCGAAGAACGTGAAGCCGCCGCGCGGCGGCAGGTAGCGGTAGCCGATCGCCGCGGTCGGTACGGCGTGGAGGCCTCCGGCGATCGGGAGGTACCACGCGAGCGGGCTGCCGCTGCTGGGGATGCCCGTCACGGCCACGAGCGTCGCGCCGACGCCGAGCTGCAGGCGGTGCTCCTGGCTGAAGACGTAATAGCTCGCCAGGAGCGGCAGCGTGAAGACGGTGGCGGTCACCTCGCGCGCGTCGCCGCCCTGCGGCGACGTCAGCCGGAAGTACGCGAGGCCCGCGCGAAGCCCGACGGCGCTGTCGCCGAGGAGCCGCTCGTAGTCGAGCGAGTAGACGACGCCGCCGCCGCCGAGCTCCGCGAAGACGATGTGCTCGGCGCGCCCGCCGCGCGCCGGCTCGGCTTCGGCGCGGGCGGCCCGAGGCGGGGGCGGCGGCGCGGGTGCGGGCGCGGGCGCGGGCGCGGGCG
>JAYVXL010000171.1:0-2345 GCA_043785185.1 Myxococcales bacterium | reverse complement strand
CGATGAAGACGCTCGAGAAGCTGCTCGCCCCGTTCAACCTCGAGCTCACCGTCCGCCGCCGCCCGCAGGACGAGTAGGCGCTGTCGCCGAACGCTCCTTTCGCTCCGCGTGTCGGCCTCCGCGGCCCCCGGCGAGCACGCCTCCGGGCAGCTCGGCGCGCGGGGCGTGAAGCCCAATACCGAGCGGCAGGCCGTTTCCCGCCATGCCCGTCATGATGGCGACGATTCCCAAGGCCACGCTCACAGCGCCGGCGACCGTGAGCGCGACGTGTCGCTGGTAGACGCGCAAGCTTTGAAAGAGCTCGTCCGGCGTTTCGATGAAGACGGAGCAGCACGCGGGTTTGGGATGGGCCGAAATACGTCCGCACGGACGCATGATGCGGCTTGGCGTTAGAGCGCCCTCGGCGAGAATCGAACTTGCGACCAACGGTTTAGGAAACCGCTGCTCTATCCACTGAGCTACGAGGGCAAACGTGTCGGAGCGCGCGTAACCTAGCACGGGTTCGCGCGCCTCCGAAGGTCTCGGCGCCGTCGCCCTCGAGGCGTGCGATCCGCTTCACGGCGCGCTTCACGAGCGGCCGCGCCGCAGGCGGACCGCGGCGCGCGCGCGACCGCTCAGCCCACCAGGCGCAGGCCGACCGGGAGGCCCTCGCCGAGCCACTCGGTGCGTTCGGCCTCGGCGACCTCGACGTGCTCGCGCACCGCGCGGACGCGGTCCTCGCTCGCGCCGGCCGCGATGAGGCGCCTCTCGACCTCGCGCCGCACGCGATCGCCGACGTCGCGCGCGCGATCGTTCGTTCTCCGCGCCATGCGCGCGGCGGCGTCGGCGATCGCGGGCGTCCACGTCCGCGTGCGGAGCGCCATCTCGAGCCATCGCTCGACCGCGAGCGGGCCGACGACGGTGTGCGGGCTGGCGTACGACGGCACGCGGGCGCCGATGCGGCCGAGCGCGGCCCAGAGGCGCGCGTCGTCGTCCGCGAACGTGCGCTCGAGCACCCACTCGCCGAGCAGGGCGCGCGACGCGGCGCTCGCGCGCTCGAGCGACGACGCGAGCTCGAGCAGCTCGAATGGCGCCGCGGGGCTCCACTTCTTGCTCTTCTTGAGGCCGGCCTCGGGCGGCGCGAGGTGCGGGTCGACCGTCTCGCGCAGCTGCGCTTGCGTCGCCTCGTCGAGCCCGCCGGCGACGCGGCGCCACGCGATCCAGTACGCCGCCCACCCGCGCGCCTCGTCCGGGAAGGCGAGGCGCTCGGCCCACAGCGGCGCGAGCTGCAGGACGCGCTCGGGGTCGCGCGGATCGCCGAAGCCGGGGCGCGCGCAATAGCCGGCGAGGAGCCAGAAGACGCGCTCGTGCTCGGGCGAGCGGCGACGCGCGCGGCGGTGCGGGACGAGCGCGTCGAAGAGGCCGCGCGCCGCCTCCGTCGTCCACGACGCGCGCGGGCCGAGGAGGCGCTCGAGCTCGCGCACGAGGTCCTTCGCGTCGCGTACGCTGCCGTCGCCGGCGTCGCCGAGCGGCTTGCCGAACGCCTGCACGATCGCCGACGCGGCGCCCTCGAACGCGCGACTCACGGGGGGAAGCGACGCGGGCGGGCGGGTCAGGCGCGACGGCGGCGTGGAGCCTTCGCCGCGGAGCTGGAACGCGAGGCGGTGCCGCCGCGGCGGCGAGCCCACTTCGACGCAGGCCAGATCGAGCGTGCCGACGGCGGTGAGCTGGCCCTCGAGGACGACGGTGACCTCGCGCGCCTTCTCGCCGGCGGCCAGCGCTGTGGCGATGGGCGGCAGACGCACCATGCCCCCGTCGATGGCGACGACGTCGCCGGGCGCGTCGCCGCGCGCGTCGTCGGTGGCGTAGAGATCGAAGCGCACCGGCCGGCCGAGCGTGAGCGCGAGCTTGCGCGACTCGGCGCGGTGGACGGCGCCCTCCTCCGCCCCGCGCGGCACGACGCACACCGCGCCGGCGTCCACGCCGACGTAGAAGCCGCGCGCCGAGCCGCCGCCGATGCGTTCGAGCGCGCCGCGGAGCGAGAGCCCGTAGGCGACGGCGCCGCGCGCGACGCCGAGGTCCGGGTCCGGCTGCGGCAGCACCTTCAGCTTCGGGCCGCCCCAGCCGGCGATGGCGTCGGCGAGGCGCTCGGTCACGCGCGCGCCGCGGAAGACGCCGCCGTTGACGAGCAGCGCGTGCGGGTGCGCGCCCGGCGGAGCGTGGCGCGCGAAGAAGTGCGCGACGTGCCGCGTGATGGCGACGTCGCGCTCGTACGGCAGCCCGAACGCGACGAGCGCGCTCTTGGGCCGCTCGGGGCGCGCGTCCTTTGCTGCCATCGGGAAGAAGCCGTCCATCACGATGGCCTC
>JAYVXL010000170.1:0-22899 GCA_043785185.1 Myxococcales bacterium | reverse complement strand
GTTCTGACCGCGCTCGGCGAGGACGAGAACCAGCAGCGCGCCGAGGTCTACTACCGCCTCGGCTGCATCAAGCGCGAGCAGGGCCAGGCCAAGCAGGCGATCAACAACTTCGAGAAGGCCCTCGGCGTCGACAACGCGCACCGGCCGACGCTCGAGTCCCTCGTCTCGATCTACACGGAGCTGAAGGACTGGAAGCAGGTCGTCGCGTACAAGCGCCAGATCCTCGACAACGTGTTCGACGGGGAGGAGCGCTTCAAGATCCTGCTCGAAATCGGCGACGTCTGGAACGACAACGACAAGAACCCGGTGAAGGCGATCGAGGCGCTCGAAGAGGCGCTAGATCTGCAGCCGCAGAGCCACCCGCTGCTCCACAAGCTCCTCGCCCTGTACCAGGCGGTCGCGAACTGGTCGAAGATGATCGACACGATTCAGGCCATCGCGGACATGGAGAAGGACAACGTCCGCAAGAGCAAGTTCATCTACACGATCGCGCAGCTTTACCGCGACAAGGAGAACAACGCGGACCGCGCCGTCGAGCTCTTCAACGAAGCGCTCGATTTGAACCCGACGTTCCTCGAGGCGTTCGAGCGCATCAACAAGGTGCTCACCGCGGCGAAGGACTGGAAGAACCTCGAGCGCGCGTATCGAAAGATGCTGCGGCGTCTCTCGGCGGCGGGCGCGCAGAACCCGGATTTGGAGTTCCAGCTCTGGCACCAGCTCGGCCTCATTTACCGCGACCGCATGCAGGACACGAACAGCGCCATCGAGGCCTTCAAGATGGCGACGCGGTACCGCCCGGACGAGGCGCTCGAGCGCCAGATCTTGGCGGAGCTTTACGAGGCGACGGACCAGACCGAGGCGGCCATCGGCGAGCACCTCATCGTGCTGCAGAAGGACGCGCTGCGGGTCGATCCGTACCGCAACCTCTACAAGCTCCACCTCAAGATGCACGAGTACGATCGCGCGTGGTGCATGTGCGCCGCGCTCGCGTTCTTGCGCCAGGCCGACGAGGAGGAGCAGCGCTTCTTCGAGGACTACCGCCCGCGCGGGATGATCCAGGTGAAGAGCCGACTCGACAACGAGATGTGGGTGAAGTCCCTGTTCCACAAGGACGAGAACCTCTTCATCGGCAAGATCTTCGAGATGGTCACGCCGGCCGCCATCGTCGCCAAGACGACGGCGCTCGCGCGGGCCAAGCAGCTGCCGCCGCTCGACAAGCGGTTCAAGCAGGACCCGGCGACGTCGACCGTGACGTTCGCGAAGACGTTCGGCTGGGCCGCGCAGGTCTTGGGCGTGCCGCTCCCCGAGCTGTACGTGCGCAACGACGTCGCGGGCGCGCTGCTCGCGGTGCCGTCGAGCCCGCCGGCCAGCGTCGCCGGTCAGACGGTGCTCACCGGCTTCACGCCGCAGGAGCTGACGTTCATCGTCGGCAAGCACCTGTCGTACTACCGCGGCGAGCACTACATCCGGAACCTGTTCCCCACGCTGAACGAGCTCAAGGTGGTGCTGTTCTCGGCCATCAAGCTGATCATGAGCGACTTCGCGGTGCCGCCGGAGATGGCGCAGGCCGTCAACGCGACCGCCGCCGAGCTCGCGAAATACATGCAGCCGATCCAGCGCGACGGCCTGCGGCTCGTCGTCCAGAAGTTCATCGAGGACGGCGCGAAGGCAGACTTGAAGCGGTGGATGCAGGCGATCGACGTCACGGCGTGCCGCGCGGGCTTGCTCCTGTGCGCGGACCTCGAGATCGCCAAGAAGATCATCGCCGCGGAGCCGCAGCTCCCCGGGGATCTGCCGCCCCCGGAGAAGATGAAGGAGCTGCTCGTCTTCTCGGTGAGCGAGCAGTACTTCACGCTGCGCAAGGCGCTGGGGATCGCGGTCGGCTGAATCGAGCGGGCGCCGCGCTTTCCGCGCAACGGCGCTCCGCTCGGGCCGATGGGGGTACGGAGGCCAGATGGACCCGTACCTCGAAGACGAACGCCCCTCGAACCGAACCCTGGAAATCGCGCGCTCGGCGGAGGAGCGCGCGTTCTTGCTGGAGCTGCAGGACGAGGAGGGCGTGCGCGTGTACCCGCTGCCGCGGCGCAAGCTCACGGTGGGCAGCGGAACGAACGCGGACTTCGTCGTGCGTGACGCGACGGTGAGCGCGCGGCATTGCACGCTCGACGTGCTGGGCCACGGCGTGAGCGTGGAGGACCAGGGCTCGCGCAACGGCACGTTCGTCGGGCCGGCGAAGGTCGCGCAGGCGTGGGCGACCGCGGGGACGACCGTAACGATAGGGCGGACCACGCTCGGGTTCGTCGAGGCGCCGAGCGACCCCAGCGAGGTCGCGGCGGACGTGACCCCGCTCGCGGGGATCGCGGGCGGCTCGGCGCCGATGCGGCGTCTCGCCGAGCAGGTGCGGCGGCTCGCGCGGCACGCCGCGCCGGTGCTCGTCGCCGGCGAGACGGGCACGGGCAAGGAGCTCGTGGCCCGCGCGCTGCACGCCGAGGGGCCGCGGAGGGACGGGCCGTTCATCGCGATCAACGTGTCGGCGCTGCCGCGCGAGCTCGTCGAGAGCGAGATGTTCGGGCACGAGCGCGGCGCGTTCACCGGCGCGGTCACGCGGCGCGCGGGCGCGTTCGTCGAGGCGCAGGGCGGGACCCTCTTCCTCGACGAGATCGGCGAGCTGCCGCTCGACGCGCAGCCGAAGATGCTCCGCGCGCTCGACGGCTACGAGGTGCGGCGCGTCGGCGGGGCCGGCGGCGGGCAGAAGCACGACGCGCGCGTCGTCCTCGCGACGCACGTGCCGCTCGAGGAGCGCGTGCTCGAGGGGCGGTTCCGCCGCGATCTGTTCCATCGGCTGGAGGTCTTCGTCGTCGAGGTGCCGCCCCTTCGCGCGCGGCGCGCCGACATCGCGGCGATCGCGAGGGAGCTGCTCCGCCAGATGATCCCGACGATCGGCAAGCGCGAGCTGTCGTCCGCGGCGCTGGCCCGCCTCTCGGCGCATGATTGGCCGGGTAACGTGCGTGAGCTGCGTAACGTGCTGTTCCGCGCGGCGGACTTGTCCGTCACCACGCAGCTCGACGTGGCGCTCGTCGAGCGGGCGATGCGCGTGCGCAGGCCCGGCGAGAAGCAGCTCGAGCTCACGCCGACGCTGGCCAAGGCCTGGCTCGCGCAGCACGGCGGGAACATGACCGCGGCCGCGCGGGCCGCCGGCTATCCGCGGACGACGTTTCGAAAGCTGCTCCCGCCGTGAGGGAATGCTAAGAGGGCGTGTGTCCATGCCCCGCGCGCTCGTTCTCGCATCGGTCCTCGTCTTCGCGACCGCGTCCGGGTGCACGTGCTCGCGGTCCTCGAGCCGAGATGGCGCGGGCGGCGCAGAAGACGCGGAGACCCATGTCGCCAACGGCGCCGGGGCCGCGGCGACGCCCGGGAGCGCGAGCCCCCGGCTGTCGGCGCCGATCGCGGCGACGCGCGCGGAGGGAGGCGCGGTGCTCGTCGCCGGAGTGGTCGCCGCGGACAAGTCGCTCGTCGTCACGCGTGTCGGTCCTGCCGGCGCGACGGGCTTCAGCGTGACGGCGCTGCGCGGCGTCGCGTGGTCCCCCGACGCCGAGCTCCGGCTCTATCCGGCCGCGGGCGGCGCGGCGCTCGTGTGGCGCGGCGTGCGCGACGGAAAGCCGGTTCGGCAGATGGTCCTCGTCGGCAAGGCGGGTGAGGTCGCGGGCGAGCCCGTGGACGTCGGCACAGTGGCGTGCGCGACGGAGGAGGCGATCGTGTGGACGGAGCGCGCCGGCGCCGGCAAGACGCGCGTGATCGCGCGCACCTGGTCCGGCGCCGCGCGCGACGTGACGGCGATCGCGTCGGAGCGCGAGCCCGTCGTCGTGTGCGGAACCCGCCGCGTCTACGCGCTCGGGGCGGGGGAGGACGACGTGACGTTCGCGTCCGCCGACGTCGCGGCCGCGAGCGGCGGCGCGCCGGCTGCCGGCGGGAGGATGCTGGTGTCGACCGCGGACTTCGGCGGGGACGACGAGCGCGAGCTGGCCGAGTACACCGTCGGCGACGAGCTCGGCGCCGTTCGCATCGGCAGCACCGGCCACATGGCGCTGCGCGAGACGCGCGCCGACGGCCTCGGCCCGTGGACGCGCCTCTCCGCGAAGGTGCCTTCGGACGACGATCTCGTAGCGGTCGACGGCGACGCAAAGGCGACGTTCGTCATCACCACGAACGAGGCGCCGCACGCGTGCAGCGACGGGTCGAGCAGCGTGCCATCGCGCATCCTCGCGCTGCGCGTCGAGCGCGGCTCGCGCGACGAGACGCCGATGGAAATCGCGCCGGCGGTCTGCGGCACCGAGGTCGGGCCGTTCTGGACCGGCTCGGTCGCGGCGGGGTTCGTGGTCGCGTGGGTCGAGCGATCCGGCACGCGCGACGCGCTCACGGCGCCGATCGCCGGCCTCGCGTACCGCGTCGTCGAGACGGCGCGCGCCCCCGGGCGCGTCGTCCGCGTGGTGCGGCCCGCCGACGCGCTCGTCGACGCGGGCTGCGACAAGGAGCGCTGCTACGCCGTCGCGCTCGCGCGCGAGCCGGGCACCACGAACCTGGTGCCCGAGCGAGCGGAGATCATCGCGTACCCGTAACCGGCGTTCGTCGTCGGCGAGCGGCGACCTTGATCGTGGCCGAAGGCGCCGCGATCAGAACTGGCCCGACAGCGAGAGCCCGCCGGTTCGGAAGCCGAGCATGGGCGAGAGGACAGGCGCCTTCCACGTCGCCGCGGGCGCCGGCTCGTCCGCCTTCTTCGGCGCGAAGAGGTACCAGCCGACGGCGAGCACCGCGCCGGCGATGCCGACCGCCATCCCGATGTTGCCGACGGTCGCGTCGGTGTCGACCTTGCTGTTGTCGTCGGAGAGCGCGGCGCAGGCCTTGCCGAACTTGGCGACGGTCGCCGCGTCGGTCCGCGAGCACACGCCGTTCGTTCCGCCGTTCTGGCGGATCTGCGAGGCGACGCTGTCGGCGCTGTTCTGCGCGCTCGACTTCGCGATGACGCCGACGCCGATGCCGACGCCGGCGCCGATGAGCGCGACGGCGCCGCCGAGGTAGACGGGCACCATCGTCGCGGGCGGCGAGAGCAGGCCCTTCTTGGGAGGGTGCGGGGTCGCGTCGCCGGCGTTGACCGCCACGTTGTTGGGGTTCGGGTTGGCGCTCGTCGGGTTCGCCTGCGGGTCCGTCGGCGGCGTCGGCTGCGGGGTGGCGGGCATCGGGTTCGCGGGGGTGGGCGGCGGCGTGGGCATCGGCGCGATGGCGGGCCCGCCGCCGGGCCCGAACTTCGCCGTCGCCTTCTGCCCCGCGACGGTGCTGACGGACTGCTCCTCGTTGCCCGCCTTCACCTTGTGCGCGCCGGGCTCGACGTCGACCGGCTCAGCGAGCGGCGCGGTGCCGACGCCGTCGCCGTCGACCGTGAGCATCGCGCCCGCCGGGGCGAGGATCTCGATGCGCCCCAGCTTCTGCCGCGCCTCCAAGAGGCCGCGCTCCGCGTCGGCCTTCTGCGCGGGCGAGAGGCTCTGCGACTCGCGGAGGTACTGCTGCAGGTACTTCGACGCCTCGAGCGTGTGCCCGGAGCGCAGCGAGCTCTGCGCGAGGTTGAGCAGCACCGCCGGGTGCTTGCGGAGCGCGTACGCTTGGAGGAACGCGGCGCGCGCGTTCTCGAACTCCCCCTTGTCGTAGAAGGTGACGCCCTCCTGGAAGCGCGCGCGCGCGGCCTTGATCGACGGGTCGTCCGCCGGCTGGGCAAACGCCGCGCCGCCGAGGGCCGTCGGGGCGAGGGCAAAGCAAAGGGCGAGTGCGATGGATCGCGTCTTCATGCGCTCCCACTATCTCATATTCCGCCGGCGGTGGCCGAACCTGCGCGTGCGCTTTCGTTCAGAAGGGGTTGTCGCGCACGATGCTGCTCGAGGGCTTCTTCGCGGGCGCCGGCGCGGGGGCGCGCGGCGGCGGGTAATGCGCGACGGGGGGGGCGACGCGGGGAGGCGGGGGAGGCGGAGCGGCTTGCACGACCGGCGGCGGCGGCCTCGGCGGATCGGCCTTGGGAGGGGGGGCCGGCGGCGGCGGGTCCGCGACGGCCTTCGGGGGATCGGCGGTCGCCGCGGCGGCGGCGGCGGCGGCGGTCGCGGGGGCGGGCGCGGACGGGGTGTCGGCTACGGGGGGCGGCGGCGGGATTTTCGACTCTTCGCGCGCGGCCGCCGTGGTGTGCGACGTGGACGGCGGTGCCGGCGCCGCATCGGGACCGCTCATCGCCGCGCGCGCCCCGAAGAAGAGCGCGACCGCCGCCGCGACGCCGCCGAGGGCGATCACGATGCCCTTGTTCGACTTCCGGATCGGCAGATCGACGCTGTCCGACAGATCGCGGGAGGACGGGCGCTGCGCCACCGCGGCGGCGGCGCGGGAAGCCGGCGGCCGGCCGGGCGGGCGGGCAGGCTTGGCCGCCGCGGGAGCGGCGGGCGCGGCGGGGGCCGCGAGGGGCGCGTGCATCGCCGCCATCAGGTCGGCGTTCGGGCTCACGGACCCGAGCTCGCGGACCTCGCCCGCCGAGAGGTTCGCCGGGGCCGCCGCGAACGGGGCATCGTCGAACTCCCACATGGGCGTGAACGCGGCCGCGAACCTCTCGGCGTCCTCCGGGGAGAGCTCGCCAAGGTGGGGGCCGACGCCGTTCGTCGGCTTTGAAACGTTCGCGTTTGCCATGATGACCTTTCGACGAAGTGGAAGCGCCGTCGATCTACGCGGGGTCGAAAAACAAAATGCCCTGCGGCCGCTTCTTCAACGTTAGCACTCTCCGCGTTCATCCTCAAAGCGGCGGGGGTACGGAAAAGGTTGCGAGGACGGGGACATAGGTGCGTCAAAGGAGGACACGCCCACGACGCGCTCCGTCCGTGGGGAGGCCCCCCACGCCGATGGCTCGCGCCGCGAACCGTCCGCGGGCGGCCTTCGACGGTCCTTCGACGGCCTTTGATTGCCCCTTCTATTCTTTATTGCGCGAATTCTTTGCGGAGCGCGTCGTCCCACTCGTCGGCGACCTTGCCGACGGTGTCGAGCAGGTCCTCGAACTCCTCGTAGTCGAGGCCCGAGAGGCGCCGCAGCGCGCGCACGAAGACTTCGTCCTTCTGGGCGTCGACGGCGAACGCCGCGTCGGCGGTCGTCAGGAACGACAGCTCGAGGAGCCGGCGATAGAACGTCTCGCGTCCGGTGAGCGGGACCGGCATGATGGGCGCCAGGAAGAGAAGAACGCCGTGGTCCTCGAGGACGTTGATGCCGATGCTCGCCGAACCTTTGCGCAGCTGGGTGTAGCCCTGGTCGTCGAGCGGCTCGAGCTTCGCGCCCGCGCGCCCGCCGAAACGCGCGATATAGGCGTTCACCATCGCGCGCGCGTCCGGGAACACTTGTCCGGTGGCACGATCCGCGTAAATGGGGGCGGCGGCGGCGGCGTTGGCGGTCTCGGGCACGGGGCACTCCTCTCGAGGACGGGACGAGTGGAGGATACCTGGTCTCGCAGGGGCTTGGGACCGCTTCTTCGCGGCCTGCCGGTCCTGCTCGCCGCGGCCCTCACGGCGGGGTGCGGGAGCCAGGCGCCGCCGGACGCCGGCAGTAGCCCCGAAGACACCCGCGACGTCGCGCGCGCGCGGGCGATGCGGGCGAGCCGCGAGCCGCTGCCGCCGCGCCCGGAGGTGCTCTCGCTCGCGCAGGCCGTCGAGGCGCGGGCGGTGCGCGAGGGCGCGGGTGCGCGGGCTGTGGAGCTGCACCGCTTGGCCGCGCAGCTCTTCGAGCGCATGTGGCGGACGGAGGCGCGCGAGCAAGACGCGAAGGAGGCCATCGACCTCTTTCGTGTCGCGGCGCGCGACGTGGCCACGCCCGGGGCGTGCGACGCGGGGCTCGCGGGCGCGCTGCTCGCGGGCGACGCCGCGCGCGACGCCGCCGTCTCGTACGCCGAGCTTTACCGCGTCGAGCGACGCTTCGCCGCGGCGCCCGCCGCGCAGGCGACGAAGTCCGTCGACCCGGCCCTCGGCCCGTGCGTCGGTCGCATCGAAGGGCTGCTCACGTCGCTCCAGGCGTTTCGCCCGCCGGCGCGCGTTCTCGAGGCGATCGACGAGGGCCTCGCGGGCGAAGGGGCGCTCGGCGCGACGGACCCGGACGCCGGGCGGCTGACCGTCCGCGTCGCCGGCGCCGCGCCGCAGATCGTCCGCATCGAGCAGTGGCCCGGCGACGTGAACGCGCGCGTCGTCATCCACCTCGATCGCCCCGCGCACTTTCGTGTCGTCGACGACGCCGCCGTCGCGGGGCGGGCCGCGCGCACGTTCGTCGAGCTCGACGGCGTCGACGCCGGCGGACCGCCGCGCGACGCGCCGATGATCGGGGTGGTGACGCGCGTGCGCACGGAGGCGACGAGCACGGGCGCGCGCGTCTCGCTCGACCTCGCGGGGCGCCCCTACCGGCGCGTCTTCCACCTGCTCGAGCCCTACCGCGTCATCGTCGACGTCGCGCGCGATCCGCCGGGCACGACGGGCCAGGGCGCGCGCGCGGCGTCGCGCGTCATCCTCGATCCGGGGCACGGCGGCTCCGATCCGGGCGCCATCGGACCGAGCGGCGCGCGCGAAAAGGACGTCACCCTCGACATCGCGCACAAGGTCGCGCCGACGCTGGCGAAGCTCGGGGTGCAAGTGGCGCTCACTCGCGACGACGACCGCTTCGTCGCGCTCGAGGAGCGCACGGCGCGCGCGAACGCGTTCAACGCGGACCTGTTCGTCTCGATCCACTGCAACGCCGCCGAGGGGCGCGGCCGCCACGGCATCGAGACGTACGTGCTCGACACGACGCGCGACGATCTCGCGGCGCGCGTCGCCTCGCGCGAGAACGCGACGAGCCCGGCGGCGACCGCGGAGATCGGCTCGATCCTGGCGAACATGCGCATGGCCGATCAGGCGTCGCGCTCGACGCGGCTCGCGGAGCTCCTGCAACGGGCGACGCTCGCGTCGGTGCGGCCGCGGTTCCCCGACGCGCTGGACGGTGGGATTCACACGGCGGGCTTCTACGTGCTCGTGGGGGCGCGAATGCCGGGAGTGCTGTTCGAGACCAGCTACATTTCGAACCCCACGGAGGAAGAGCGGCTCACGAGCGACGAGTACAAATCACGCCTGGCCGACGGGATCGTGAACGCGGTGCGCGCGTACCGCGAAGGCCGGTGAGCGTAGAGCTCCCTGGGTCGCGGCTCGCTACGCCGGCGCGTCCTCCGGAAGCCAACGCTCGCCGCGGAGCACGAAGCGCGACGTCCCCGGCATGCGCCGCTCGCGCACGTCGTGCTGTGGATCGCCGGGCAGCACGAGCGCCATCGTCTCGCCGTACGGCACGAGCTTGGGGCATACCGGCAGGGGCACCTGGGTCTCGCACCAGGCAAGCGCCGCCGCGGCGTTCGCGCACGTGCGCAAAAGATCGAGCGTCCGGTGCGTCGGCGGGGCGAGCTGCACCGCGCCCGCAAGAAACCGCTCGAGCACCGCGGCGGGCCGGGCCCAGAAGCTCGAAACGGTCTCCCGGTCGTCGTGCGCGCCGGGCTGCCCGGTCGGCGCCGCCGCCATGACGAAGCGCGTGTCGAAGCGGCGCGCCTCCGCCTCGGGCGTAATCCAGCGCGCGAAGACGCGCAGCGCGGCGAGGTCGAGGCGCAGCCCGCGCGCGCAGAGGAGCGTATCGAGCGTCGCCGTCTTGGCGGCCGCGCGCGCGCGCAGGTCGAGCAGCTCGGCGTGCGTGAGCGCGCCGTCCACCGGGAGGATCGCGGCCTCCTCGAGCGACTCGCGGCACGCGGCGACGAGCAGCGCGCGCAGCATGGCGTCGTCTTCCGCCACCGGCGAGCGGGTGGGCCGCGGCGGCGTCGACAGCGCGCGCCAATGGTCGTCTTTGTCGGCGTCGTCGAGCTTGCCGCCGGGGAAGACGAGCGCGCCGCCCATGAAGCCGCTCTTCTTGTGACGCTCGACGCAGAAGACCTCGACGCCGCCGGTCGCGTCGGCCGCGTCGGCCGCGTCGCGCACGAGCACGAGCGTCGCCGCGTCGCGCGGGGCTACGACTTGCCTCTTCAGATCGAGGTCGAGCATGATCCCTCTCTCACCGGTGCAGGCTCCTGCGCCGCTCGTCCTGCGCGCGCTGTGCGATCCGCTTCTGCGGCTCCGCGCGCTCCACCAGCACCCACGCGTCGTGCGCCGGCAGCCGCGCCACTTGCTCGAGCACGAGCTCGGCCGCGCGCTCCGGCGCGATCGCCTCGTCGCCGCGGCCGGGCAGCTCGACGACCGCGCGCTTGACGCGAAGCCCCTCGAGCGTGCCGAGGAGCTTTCCGATCGCCTCGCGGAACGCGTCGTCGCCGAACGCCGCGCGAGGCCCGAGCCCGAGCACGACCACCTTGTCGAACGGCAGGCGCGGGCGTCCCGGTAAGACGAGCACCTCCCCGAGGCGGCCGGCGAGGAACGTCTCGCGCGCGAGCTTCGAGAGGCGGCCCGCGAGACGCCAGTCGAGCAGGCCCGAGAGGCCGGTCAGCGGCCGCTCGTCCTCCCAAATCGCGCACGCGACGAGCTCGGCCGACGCGTCGTCCAGCCGCGCGAGCTCGGGGGGCACGAAGCGGAAGTCCACGCGCCGCGCCTAACCTTCCCGCGGCCCTTCGTCCTTGCGGCCGAGCGTGTCGGCGACGTGGGCGAGGACGCCGTTGACGAACGCGCCGGAGTCTTCCGTACCGAACGCCTTTGCGAGCTCCACCGCCTCGTCGAGGATGACGGCGCGCGGCACGTCGGGCCGGTGCGCGAGCTCCCACACGCCGAGGCGCAGGACGTTGCGATCGACGCGCGCCATGCGCTCGATGCGCCAGTGCGTCGACGCCGTCCGGATCTGCTCGTCGACGTCCGCGAGGTGCTGCTCGACGCCGCGCACGGCGTCCTCGGCGTACGCGCGCCCTTCGGGCTCCGCCTCGAAATTCCGCCAGAACAGCGCCATCGTCTGCGCCGACGGCGCGCCCGACGCCTCCATCTGGAAGAGCATCTGCAGCGCCGCTTCGCGCCCCGAGTGCCGCGCGCCCATGTCAGAAGCCCGCGTCGGTCAGCGCGCGCGCGAGCGACACCATCTCGATCGCGCTCACCGCGGCGTCCCAACCCTTGTTGCCGGCCTTGGTTCCCGCGCGCTCGACGGCCTGCTCGATCGTGTCGGTCGTCAGGATCCCGAACGCCACCGGCACGCCCGTCTCGCCCTGCGCGCTCGCGATCCCCTTCACGGCCTCGCCGGCGACGTAGTCGAAGTGCGGCGTCGCGCCGCGGATGACGGCGCCGAGCGCGATGACCGCGTCGACCTTCTTCGAGGCGCAGAGGCGATGCACGACGACGGGCAGCTCCCACGCGCCCGGCACGCGCACGAGCGTGACGGTCTTGGCGTCGCCGCCGTGGCGAGCGATCGCGTCGAGCGCGCCGTCCACGAGGTGGTCGACGATGAAGTGGTTGAAGCGGCTGGCGACGATCGCGAGCTTCGCCCCCTTCGGGACCACCAGGTTGCCTTCGACGACGCGCGCGGAGCTCATGTCTTGTTTCCTCGTGCCGTGGAGAGCTGCGCCAGCGACACGCTCTCGGTGATGTCGAGGCCGTAGCCGCGAATACCGGCGATCTTACGCGGGTTGTTCGTGAGGAGGCGGATCTTGTGGAGCCCGAGATCGCCGAGCACCTGCGCGCCGAGGCCGAACTCACGGAGCGGATCGCTCGGCCCTTGCTCCTTCACCTCGATGACCGGCGCGCTGTCGTGCGGCGCGTAGGCGCCGAGCTCGTGCGCCAGATCGCCGCGCGGGGGGATGTAGACGATGACGCCGCGGCCCTCGGCCTCGATCATCGCGATCGAGTCGCGGAGGTTCGCGCCGCCGTCAATCGCGGTCGACGCGAACGTGTCGGCGAGCGTCGAGCCGGAGTGCATGCGCGTCAGGGTCGGCACCTCCGGCGCCAGCTCGCCCTTCACGAGCGCGAGGAACTGGCGCTTGTTCGTGCGCACCTCGTAGACGACGGCGCGCCAGCGCGTGCCGGTCTGGTCGAGCGTGACGTCGTGCTCGCGCACGCGCCGCACGAGGCGCTCGGTCTGCAGGCGGTACTGGATGAGGTCGGCGATCGTGAGGATGCGCAGCTCGTGGCGCTTGGCGAAGCGCTCGAGATCGGGCATCCGCGCCATGGTGCCATCCTCGTTCATGATCTCGCAGATGACGCCGGCGGGGATGAGGCCCGCGAGGCGGGCCAGATCGACCGAGCCCTCCGTCTGTCCGGTGCGCACGAGGACGCCGCCGCTCTTGCTCCGCAGCGGGAAGACGTGGCCCGGCGTGACCAGCTCATCGGGCTTGCACGACGGGTTCACGAGCACGCGCGTCGTGTGCGCGCGATCGGCGGCGCTGATGCCCGTCGACACGCCCTGCCGCGCTTCGACGCTGACGGTGAACGCGGTGCCGAGCTGTGGCCCCGCGCGCCCTGGGGCCTGCATCATCGGGAGGCCGACCTGCTCGACCTGCTCCTCGGTGAGCGTCACGCAGATGAGGCCGCGCCCGTGCGTCGCCATGAAGTTGATGGCCTCGCTCGTGACGAACTGCGCCGCCATGCAGAGGTCGCCCTCGTTCTCGCGGTCCTCGTCGTCGACGAGGATGACCATCTTCCCGGAGCGGATGTCGGCGAGCGACGCGTTGACGCGCTCGAGGAGCTTGGGATCGAGGTTCAGGGCGGGGGACATGCGCGGCCGGTACCTGTACCTTACACGTTCAGAGCATGCCCGCGTCCGCCAAGCGGGCCATCCACTGGGCGTTCGGGTCGAGGTCGGGCGCGCCGGCGGCTTCTCCAGCTTCGCGGCCTTCTTTATCCACTTCGATAAGCCGCGCGACGTAGCGGGCGAGCACGTCGACCTCGAGGTTCACGGCGTCTCCGGCCTTGAGGCCGCCGAGCGACGTCTTGCCGAGCGTGTGGGGGATGAGCATGACGGAGAAGCCGTCCGTCACGTCGTTCACGGTGAGGCTCACGCCGCTCACGGTGATCGAGCCCTTCTCGGCGACGAAGCGCCGAAGCGCGGCGGGCGGCGTGAACGTCATCTTCACCGCGCCCGCGCCCATCTCGGTGCGCGACGCGAGCACGCCCACGCCGTCCACGTGGCCGCTGACGATGTGGCCGCCGAGGCGGTCGCCGACGGCGAGCGCGCGCTCGAGGTTGACCTTCGCGCCGACGGCGAGCGCGCCGAGCGTGGTGCGCGCGAGCGTCTCGCTCGACGCGTCGGCCTCGAAGCCGTCCTTGCGGACCGCGTCCACCGTCAGGCACACGCCGTCGACGGCGATCGACTCGCCGAGCGCGAGCGTAGGGAAACCGCAGCGCACGACCAGCCGCGCGCTCGTGCCGCGCGGCGTCCGCGCCGCGAGCGCGCCCGCTTCCCCGACGATGCCGGTGAACATGGGGCTTACGTAGTCCCCCGCGCCCCCTTCGTAAAGAGCAGCTTTCTCGGTTTTCGGCTACGGTTTGGGGGATGGCTCGCGCGGCTCGAAAAATCTCGGCGACGGCGAAGGCGCGCGCGCACGCCCCCGCGCTCGCCCTCGCTCTCGTCCTCGCTCTGGTCGTCGCCGCCGTCGCCTGCGGGCCGAGCTTCCAGGCCATCTACGAAGGGGACCAGCGGTTCGAGCACTGCTACGCGGTCGACGACAACCCGACCGCGGCTCTCGCGGACAAGGGCAAGTGCTGGCGCGACTGGATGCAGAACTACACGTACGGCCAGACGCGCGATCGCGTCGAGTACGCGGCCGTCCGGCAGCGCGCGCTCTCGCGGGTCGCGATGCCGACGGACGAGGCGATGATGGCCGCCGCGCCGGGCCAGATCGTCTCGCGCAACGTCGCGACGCCGGCGCCGACGAGCGCGTTCGCGCCGCCGCCCAAGACGCTCGACGAGGCCGCCGGCCGCGCCGCCACGCCGGCCCCGAGCCAGGCGGTCGCGTTGCCCGCGCCCGCGCCCGCGCCGAGCGTCGTCTTCCTCGCGCCGGCGGCCTCGCCAGAGGCCGGCGCGCCCGCGGCCGCCGCGCAGCCCCCGCCGCCCGCCGCGGGCTGCCAGGACGAGTGCCGGCGCGGATGGCAGTCGTGCGGCGCGAGGGCCGGCGATGCGCCGGACGCGAAGTCCGAGACCCCTTGCGCCAAGAGCTACCGCGCGTGCATGCGCGGCTGCTTCAAGTGACGCGCGCGACTCGAGTCAAGGTCTCGCCGCGGCGATGCGGGTCTACGCGCGCGCCTTCTTCTCCGCCGGGAGCTCCGCGTACATCTTGAGCCCCGCGCGCAGCACCTTGTTCGCCTCGAACGGGCCCTCGAACTCTTCGACGACGACCTGCTTCTTCTCGAGCGTTTTGTAGTCCTCGAAGAAGCGCTTCAGCTCGCGCAGCACGTGCTGCGGCAGCTCGCGGATGTGCGTGTACTCGCTCACCGCCGGATCGTCGAGGTGGATGGCGATGATCTTGTCGTCGATCCCTTTGTCGTCGCGCATCTGCATGTAGCCAATGGCGCGCGCGCGCATGATGCACATCGGCGCGACCGGCTCTTGGCCGAGGACGAGCACGTCGAGCGGATCGCCGTCGTCGCAGAACGTCCGCGGGATGAAGCCGTAGTTCGCCGGGTAGTGCACGGCGCTGAAGAGGACGCGGTCGACCTTGAGCAGGCCCGTCTTCTTCTCGAGCTCGTACTTCACCTTCGAGCCTTTGGGGATCTCGATGAAGGCCGGGAAGCCCTCCTCGACCGGCTCGTCGACCTCGATGTCGTGCCAGGGGTGCGCCATGGCCGAAAGTTACTCCGTTTGCCCGTCGCGGGCGCTCGAATCCGCGTCGCCCGCGCTCGCGTCGGCCACGCCCACGTCGGCCGCGCCCGCGTCGGCGGCGCTCGCGTCGAGCGGCGCGGCGGCGCGCGCGACGACGCGGAGGTAGAGCTGCGTGCACGTCGCGTTCTTGATCTGGAAGCGCCCCGCGCCGACGTTCGACAGCTCGGCGAGGTTGCCGGCCGCCTCGGTGAAGTTGTCGAACTCCCCGCAGCAGTGCGGCGCGTTCGGCGTGTCGGCGGAGCTCACGTACGTGGTCGTGAACGTGACGCGTCGGCCGGCCTTGTCCCACGCCGGCAAGTGGAAGCTCCACGTGCGCCCCGGCGGAAAGTCCATCCACCGCGCGTCGATCGGCGACGACTCCCACGTGTCGGCCGTCACGTAGTGCCCCTCGCCGAACGCCTCGCCGTACGGGCCGGCCGCGTCGCCTTCGCACTGGTGATCGAAGCAGCCCGCGACGCCGGCGAGGGGCAGCGACGCGGCGGCGAGCGCGAGCGCGAGCGGGGCGAGGGGGCGGCGGCGCACGGCTACTGCCAGCAGGGGTTGCCGGTCGGCGCGGCCGCGCCCGGGACGGGCGGTCCGCTCTTCATCACGACGCGGATCCAGAAGTGGGCGCACGTCGCGTTCGACACGTAGAGTTTGCCGGGCTTCACGAGCGCGAACTCGACGGCGTTGCCGCTGCCCTCCGTGTAGTTACCGCTCGCGCCGGGCTGCGGCGACTCGCTGATGTACGCGTGCACCTCGACGATCGGGCGCCCGGCGTTCGCCCACGCAGGGACGCAAAACGTGTAGCCGCTGCTCGGCTTGTACTCGAGCCAGCTCGCGTCGAGCGCCGCCGACTCCCACGTGTCGTCGGCGACGAGGTGGCCCTCGCCGTCGTTCTTGCCGAAGAGGATCGGCGGCGACGACTCGCACGAGCGATCGAAGCACGCCGCGCCTCCGCCCGCGCCGAACAGGGCGGCGAGGCCCAGCGCCGCGGTCAGGGCGCCGAAGGTCCTACGCACCCAGGAGCTCCGCGGCCGCGAGTGCGTGGTAGGTGAGGATCATGTCGGCGCCCGCGCGGCGGATGCTGGTGAGCACCTCCATCATGACGCGGTTCAAGTCGATCATCCCCGCGGCCGCCGCCGCGTGCAGCATCGAGTACTCGCCCGACACGTTGTAAGCCGCGAGCGGCAAGTTCGAGTGCGCGCGCACGTCGCGGATGACGTCGAGGTACGAGAGCGCCGGCTTCACCATGAGCATGTCGGCGCCCTCGGCCTCGTCGAGCGCGGCCTCGCGCAGGGCCTCGCGCGCGTTGCCCGGGTCCATCTGGTAGCCTGCGCGATCGCCGAACTTCGGCGCGCAGTCGGCGGCCTCGCGGAACGGGCCGTAGAAGCCCGACGCGTATTTGACCGCGTACGAGAGGATCGCCGTGTCCTCGAGCCCCGTCTCGTCGAGCGCCTTGCGGATGCGGGCGACGCGGCCGTCCATCATGTCGCTCGGCGCGACGATGTCGGCTCCGGCCTTGGCGTGCATGACCGCCATCTGCGCCAAGATCTCGATCGTCGCGTCGTTGTCGACCTCCATCTCGCCGTCCGCGCGCTTGCGCAAGACGCCGCAGTGGCCGTGGTCGGTGTACTCGTCGACGCACACGTCGGTGATGACGACGAGCCCCGGCGCGGCGCTCTTCATCTCCTGCACGGCGCGCGCGACGGGGCCGTTCGGATCGCAGCCGACGAGGCCCTTCGCGTCTTTGGTCTTCGGCAGGCCGAAGAGGATCGCGCCGCCGATATTCTTCTCCACCAGCTCCTTCGCGATGGCGCGCGCGGCGGACACGGGCTGCTGCGAGACGCCGGGCATCGTCCCGATCGGGCGCGGCGCGTCGATGCCTTCGTGGAAGAAGAGCGGGTAGATGAAGTCGGTCGGCGCGAGGCGCGTCTCGCGCACGAGGGCGCGAATCTGAGCCGTTTTGCGCAGGCGCCGAGGGCGAATGACCGGGAAACCCATGCCGGAGGACATAGCATTTCTCGGCGCGCCGAGCGTCGCCTTGCGCCGCCGGGACGGGCAGGGGAGGATTCGGCATGCGCCGCGCGCCTTGGCTTGCCATTGCCCTCGTCACGAACGCCACGCTCGCCCTCATCGCGTGCGGGAGCCGTACCGGTTTCCTCGACGACGGCGAGCTGTTCCCCGCTCCCGAGGATGCGTCGGTCGACCATCGCACGCAACCGCGCCCTGACGGGGCGCCGGACACGTCGATCCTCCCAGATGCGCTCCCGACGATCGACGTGAACCCGCGCGTCGACGTGAGCCGCAACGACTGCCCCGACGCCGACGCCACGCTCGTCTACCTCATCTCGGACGACAACCGGCTCTTCTCCTTCTATCCGCCGAGCCTCGCGCTCGCGCCGATCGGCGTCATCGCGTGCCCGAGCCGTTCGCCCGGCTCGACGCCGTACTCGATGGCGGTGAACCGCAAGGGGACGGCGTTCGTCGTCTTCCAGAGCGGCGAGCTGTTCCGCGTCAGCACCGCGACGGCCGCGTGCACGCGCACGCCGTTTTTGCCGGGGCAGCAAGGCTTCACGACGTTCGGCATGGGCTTCGTGTCGAACACCGGCGGCGCGGACGAGACGCTCTACGTCGCCGAGGGGCACACGAGCGCGGGTGGCACCGGCGCGCCGTCGCGCGGAATCGGCGCGATCGACACGACGACGTTCAAGCTGTCGTTCGTGGGCCCCTTCACGCCGCCACAGGAGCGCGTCGAGTTCACGGGCACCGGCGACGGTCGCCTCTTCGGCTTCAGCCCGAGCACGACGGGCTCGGCGGTCATCCAGGTCGACAAGGGGACGGGCAACGTGCTCGCGAGCGACCCCGTCCCGGCCGGCGGCGCGGACCAGGCGTTCGCGTTCGCGTTCTGGGGCGGCGACTTTTGGATCTTCACCGGCACCGGCGCCACGAAGGTCTACCGCTACCGGCCGGCCGACAAGACGACCGTCCTGATGACGACGTTCCCGACCCAGATCGTCGGCGCCGGCGTGTCGACGTGCGCGCCGCAGTGAGCGGGAAAGGTTGCTAGACTCGGCCCGTCATGACGCCCGCGCGCTACCCGCTGAGATGGAGCCCGATCCTCGGCGCCGTCGCGGCGCTGGGCTCGCTCTCCGTGCTCTCCGCCTCGGCCGCGTGCGGCAGCCGGACGGGGCTCACCCCGGGCGACCTCGCGGAGGGCGACGACGCGGCGTCCGACGTCTTCGTGCGCCCCGACACGGGCCGCGACGCGCCGCTGCCGCCGCTCGACGTGGCGCCCAAACCCGACGTCGTGCGTAACGACTGCCCCGACGCCGAGGCGACGCTCATCTACGTCGTGACCAACCGCGGCGACCTTTACAGCTTCAACCCGGCGGCGGCGTCGTTCGCGCGCATCGGCGCCATTCACTGCCCGGGGGCGGGCGCCGCGCGGCCGTTCTCGATGGCCGTCGATCGCAAGGGCATCGCGTACGTGCTCTTCGACGATAATGCGGGCTTCGGCGGTCTTTTTCGCGTCAGCACGGCGACCGCGTCGTGTGTCGCGACCGGCCTCGCGGCGCCGCGGCAGAGGGATCTGCAGCGGTTCGGCATGGGCTTCTCGTCGGACACGAACGGCCCCGCCGAGACGCTCTTCGTCGCGGGCGACACGCTGGGTTCGCCGCAGCCGCGCCCGCCGCCCGGGACGCTCGCGCGCATCGACGTCCGATCGTTCGCGCTCACGGAGATCGCGCTGCTCGACCGGCAGATCATCAGCGCGGAGCTGACCGGGACGGGCGACGGGCGCCTCTTCGGGTTCTACGCGATCGGCACCCCCGTGCAGACGTCGCCGACGGCGATCGGCGAGATCGACAAGACGAGCGGCGCGCTCCTGGCGGAGACCCCGCTGCCGACCGTGCATCTCGAGGACCACTGGGCGTTCGGCTTCTGGGGCGGCGACTTTTACATGTTCACGGGGCGCTCGGGGACGTCGGAGGTCACGCGGCTGCGCACCGCCGACGGATCGGTCAAGGTCGTCGCGAGCCTCGCCGACGACGTCGTCGGCGCGGGCGTCTCCACCTGCGCGCCGGCGAACTGAGCATGGCGGGGCGTGTCGTCTTCCTCGGCAGCCGCGGCGTGATGACGTTCACGGCGACGGCGCGCGCGAGGGACGCGCTCGCGCGCGCGGACGTGATCGTGTGGCCGGAGGGCCTCGCCCTCGGAGACCTCGCGCCGGCGTCCGCGCTGCTCCTGCAAGACGCGACGCCCGACGAGCTCATCGCCCGCGCGCGCCGCGGGCAGGTGATCGTCCGCGTCACCGCCGGCCCGCCCGACGACGACGAGCTGCTCGCCGCCGCCTGCGCCGCGCTCGACGTGACGGTGGGCTGGCTCGACGAGAGCGCGCTCCAGGGAAAGCGGGTCCTCGTCACGCGCACGCGCGAGCAAGCGAAGGAGACGGCGCGCATGCTCCGTGCGCGCGGCGCCGTGCCGGTGCTCGCGCCCGCGATCGAGATCCACCCGCCGCGCGACCCCAAGAAGCTGACCCGCGCCGTCGAGCGCATGGGCGAGGCGCTGTGCGTCGTGTTCACGAGCGCCAATGGCGTCGAGCGGACGTGGGCCGAGATCGCGTGGCAAGGCAAGGACGCGCGCGCGCTCGGCGGGGCGATGGTCGCGGCGATCGGCCCGGGCACGGCGAAGGCGCTCGCGTTGCGCGGCGTCACGGCGGACGTCGTCGCCAAGGAGTTCAAGCAAGAAGGGCTCGCCGACGAGCTGCTCGCCGCGTTCGCGCGTCGCGCCTCGCCCACCGATCGAACGCGCGTCATGCTCCTTCGCGCCGAGGTCGCGCGCGACGCGTTGCCGGCGGCGCTCCGCGCGGCGGGCTACGAGGTGGACGTCGTCGCGGCGTACGAGACGCGTGCGCCGGAGCCGTCCGAGGGATCGAAGCTCGCCGCCGCGCTCGAGGCCGGCGAGATCGACGTCGTGACCTTCACTTCCAGCAGCACGGCCGACAACGTCGCCGAAATTCTCGGGCCGGACGCGCCGGCCCTCCTCGCCCACGCGATCGTGGCCAGCATCGGGCCGGTCACCTCGAAAACCTGCGAAAAGCGGGGGATCCGCGTCGACGTGACGGCCGGCACCTACACGCTGGCCGGCCTCATGGAGGCCATCGAGGGGCACATTTGCTCGATTGACAAGCCCATCACGCGGAAGCGATCCTGACGTACACCGTCCGCGCGGCTCGTACAGCGTGCCAAACCAGGGGGCGCTGCTCGAAATCATGTCCTTAAGCTCTCTCATCGTCCAACGCGGGATCGCGACGATCCGCGAGGTCGAAGAGGCGCTCGCGCGGCAAGTGCTGTACGGGGGCGACCTGGTGACGAACCTCTTCGAGGTCTCGCGCGTCCAGGAGTCGCAGGTGACGCCGCTCATCGCGGAGTCGTTCGGCATGGCGGCCGCGCCGGTCGGCGAGCTGCCGCCGCCCGAGGCGGAGATGAAAGCGCTCGTGCCGCTGGAGATCGCGCACACGCGCGCGCTCTTGCCGCTCGGCAAGAGCGGCAACCGGCTGCTCCTCGCCGTCGCCGAGCCGCTCGCCAAGGAGGTGGAGGCGGAGCTCGCGTTCGCGCTCGGCTTCGTCATCGAGCAGCGCGCGGCGCCGAGCTTCCGTATTCGCCAGGCGATCGCGCGCGAGTACGGCGCGCCGCTCGAGCGGCGCGTGCAGCGGCTCCTCACGCGGATCGCGGGCGTGGACGGCGAGGCGTCGTCTTCGCTGCCGCCGCTGCTGCGCGACGCGTCGCGCGCCGACCCGTCGCGTCCGCGAACGCGGTCGACGTTCTCGGGGATGCCGGCGCTGAAGGAGCCGCCGGTCTCCGAGAAGGTCGAGCCCGCGCCCGCGGCCGCGGGTCCCGCATTGTCCCCGGCTGCGCCCTCCGAGGCGCCGCCCTCCGAGGAGCTACGCGCGGCCGGCACCGATCCCGCGCCGCCGCCGAACCATGAGGGCCCCGCGCCCGAGACACCCGCGTCGTCGGCACCCGCCCGCCCGAAGCAGACGCGCGACGCCACCACGGCCACCCCCGCGCGCGCGCGCCGTCGCCGCGGCCCGCTCACGCCGGACAGCGCGCGCGAGGCGCTCGACGAGGCGCTCGATCGCGAGGCGATCTTGAGCCTCCTCTTCGACTTCGCGCGCCAGTACTTCGACTACGCCGTCCTCTTCATCGTGCAGAGCGACCTCGCCGAGGGGCGCGACGCGTTCGGCGACGGCGCGTCGCGAGAGCGTGTGCTCACGATCGGCGTGCCGCTCGATATGCCGAGCGTGCTCTCTCGCGCGCGCGAGCGCGGCGCGCCCGTCGTCGCCGTGCCCGCGTCTCAGGGCCTCGACGCGATGCTGATGGGGGACCTCGCCCGAACGATCGCCGGACCTGTGCTCGTCGTGCCCGTCGTCGTCCGCGCGCGCACCGTCGCGCTTCTCTTCGGTGACAGCGGGGCTTCGGGCGTCGACGAGCAGGTGCAGGGCGAGGTCGCCGCCTTCGCGCTCGAGGTCGGACAGGCGTTCGAGAAGCTCATCGTTCGGAAGAAGCTGGGTGGCTACAAGGGCGGCGTAAAGAGCGACGCGCCGTCGTCGCGCGTGGGCCGCTCGGTGGCGGTCCCGACGAAGAAGGCCCGTCCTGCGCCTTCGCCGCTCCCTCCGCCGGCCTCGGCGCGTCCGCCCGCGCACGACACGCAGCCCGAGCGCGCCGCGGTGATGGTCGTCGGTCCGCCACCGACGGTCCTGTCGCCGCGCGCCCAGAGCATCGCGCCGCCGAGCTCTGCCCAAGGCGCGGTCGGCGATGCCCACGTGGTGCTGACGAGCGGCCTACCGCTCGAGCCGGCCGACTCGCCGCCGCCGTCGAACCTGTTCCAGGTCCGCAAGCTCTCCGCCAATCCAATCCCGCGCGAGGAGCCCGCGCCCGAGGAGCCTACGCAGCCGAGCCAGGTCATTTCGTCGGCGGCTCCGCCCACCGTAGACGTGGGCGGCCAAAAGCGCCGCGATGGGCGCACGGATGCGAACGGCGACGTCCCTCTCGTCGACGGCGCGCGCGCCGCAGAGGCCGTCGTCCTCTCGCACGCGACGATCGCAGAGGCCGCGGTCGCCGGCGGGATGCAGGAGGCGCGACGCGTAGAGGAGCCCGCGTCCGGGGCCGCGAGCGCGCAGGACCCGCGAGCGCAGCAACAGGAAGAACAAGAAGAACAAGAAGAACAAGAAGAAGAGGAGGACCTCGACGCCCTGCTCGGCGGTCCATCGTTCCCCGAGCCGACGGAGAAGGACACGATCGTGCTCGAGGTCGAGGCCCACTCGCGACCGATCCCGCCGCCGCCGGCGTCCTCCGACTCGTCGGCGATCAGCGTCCCCGCGCGCCGTCCGCCGTCGGCCCGCGCGGAGGTGGATACGGCGCTGCCGAGCATCATCGTCGACGTCGGCGCCGAACTGAGCGAGCTCGTCGATCGCATGCTCGGCCATGGCGGCGACGAGCAGGCCGAGGCCGAACTGCTCCGCCAGGGCCAGACGGCGATGCCGGCGATCATGTCGCGATTCCCCGGCCCCATCACCGTCGAGCCCGAGCGCCTCGTCACGCTGACGAAGGGGCCGCCCGTCAAGGAGCTGCCCGTCCGGGTCGGCGACTGCGGCCCGCTCCTGCGTCTCATCGCCGGCCAGCGCCGGGTGGCGCTGCCGTTCGTCCTCCGGGCCTCCGGCGAAGACAGCGCCGAGCATCGTTTCTGGGCCACGTTCCTCTTGACTGAGCTCGTCTACCCCGAGAGCGCCGAGCGCATCGTCCCGCGCCTCTTCGACGAGGAGATGCGCACACGCAAGGTCGCCCGCCTCGCCGCGCGCGCGCTCGCCGAGGCGTCGCCGATGGCGATCATCGAGCAGCTCGGCGACATCGCGCTCGCCGCGCTGCAGCCATCTGCCCGGCGCGTGTCGACCGTCGAGATCCTCGGCGAGATGCGCGAGCCCGTGGCGGTGCCGCTCCTCGTCAGCCTGCTTCAGGATGCGGACGAGCTGGTGGGCCAGGCAGCCCACCTCGCGCTCGTCATCGTCACGCG
>JAYVXL010000169.1:0-7847 GCA_043785185.1 Myxococcales bacterium | reverse complement strand
CGATCTCGCACCAGCCGAGCGGCGCGGTCGCGACCTTGCTCTTGCCCGGCTCGAGCTTGCCGATGATGAGCTCCTTGTTGTCGAACATCGGGTTGTCGCTCTTGGTCGTCGCGTAGAGGCGGTAGAGCGTCGTCGTTCCTTTGTTCGTGACGGTGACCTTGAGGTTGACGGGGTCGCCGGCGGTAACCTCATTTTGCGCCTTGTCGGTCTCGAGCTTCACCTCGACGCCCTGCGGCGCTTGCGGCCCGGGCAGCTGCGCCACGTCGGCGGGCGCGTCCACCCAGTCGACGCCCATGGCGTGGAGGTCCGCCGCCGTCTTGGCGAGCTCCGCCGCGCGCGTGTCGGCGATGATCTGCTTGGCCTGACGGAGCTGGTCGAGGCGCTTGCCCGGCTGGAGACGCGAGACGACGTCGCGCCCGAACTTGATCGGGAAATCCATCGCGAAGATCTCGTCGGGATCGCCGCCGCGCTCGCGCAGCTCTTGACGGTCTTTGCTCTGCAGGTTGTAGCGCACCGTCTCGAGCGGCCGCTGCCCCTCGCGCGCGCGCGAGTTCGACAAAGAGCGCGAGAGATCGCGCTCTTTCAGCGAGCCGGTGTCGACGGTGAGGTCCATCTCCTGCGTGTCGACCGTCATCGGGTCGAGCTCGATGTCCGGCGTCACGCCGGTGCCCTGGATCGAGATGTCGCCCGGCTCGGTCAAATACTGGGCGATCGTGAGCTTGAGGGCGGCCTTGTCCGGCAGGTCCGTGAAGACGAGCTGCACGCTGCCCTTACCGAACGTCGTCTCGCCGATGACGACGGCGCGGTCGTGGTTCTTCATCGCGCCGGCGACGATCTCGCTCGCGCTCGCGGAGGAGCCGTTCACGAGGAGCGCGATCGGGTAGTTCGGCTCGGTGCCGTCCTGGTGCGCCGTCTTCTCCTCGCGCCCCTCGCTCGGGTTGCCGACGGTCGCGACGATGGGGCCGTCCGCGATGAACTTGTCGGCGACGCGCGCCGCCTGATCGAGGAGGCCGCCCGGGTTGCCGCGCAGATCGAGGACGAGCCCTTTGAGCTCGCCGTTCTTGCGCAGGTCGGTGAGCGCGGCGTCCAGGTCCGCGGACGTATTCGCCTGGAACTGCTTGAGGCGCACGTACCCGATGTTCCCCTCGAGCATGCGGTGCTCGACGCTGGCGACCTTGATCGTCTCGCGCACGAGCTCGAACGGGCGGCTGCCCTGCCAGCCCTCGGGGCCGTCGCGGTGGATGAAGACGCTGACCTTGGTGCCCGGCGCGCCGCGCAGGTGGTTGACGGCCTCGTTGAGGCCCATGTTGAGCGTCGACTCGTTGTTGATCTTGACGATGCGGTCGTACTTCTTGACGCCCGCGCGCCCCGCCGGCGTGCCCGGCACCGGGTTGATGACCGTGAGCTGCTGATCGCGGATCGAAATGACGATGCCGAGGCCGCCGAACTGGCCGCTCGTCGACAGGTTCATCTCTTTGTACGCCTCGGGCGAGAGGAGCACCGAGTGCGGGTCGAGCGTGTGGAGCATGCCGTTGCACGCGGCGTACTCGACCTCGCGCAGATCGACCTCCGTGCCGCGCAGGCCTTCCTGGACGAACGCGAAGACCTCGCGCAGCCGGGCCGACACGTCCCACGGCCCGAGCACGTTGTCGACGCGGAACTCCTTCTCCTGCGTGTCGACGCGGACCTTCACCGACGGCGCGTCGCCCTCGTGCAGCACGATGACCTGCGCGACGTCCCGCTGGACGTAGTTGAGCGCGGACAGCAGCATGTCCTTCGGCTTGACGCGCTTCGGGTCGACGTAGCGATCGCGCACCGTCTTGAGCACCTCGTTGACGACCCGCAGCTGCGTGAGGTCGTACGCCGCCGGCGTGTGGCCGACCTGCGCGTTGTTCGCGGCGTTCGCGGGCGCCAGGCCGCGCCAGAGGCCGCCTCCGTGCAGTTGAAGGGCGAGGTACGTGGCGACGCCGAACGCTCCGAAGAGCGCGGCGGCCTTGGCGAGGCCGAACCAGCGGGAGGGGGTACGCATCGGGGGTGGAGTATAGACGCGCGAAGTGACCAAAAGGCCGACGACGTTGGCGCTTTGTTGCGCTTCTTGCCCCACACCGCCCTCTACGAAAAACAGTGAGCACTACGCAGGTTTTTCAAACCTTGGCCGGCCCCGTCGCGCTGCGTATAGTAGAGTTTCACGAGACATTCGCGCGGAGCGTGCGCGGCCTGGGTCGTGCATTGGATCGAGCGCCTGCGATTTGGTCGCGAGTCCGGCGATGGCTAGAGGATGCTTGATCGGGAGGTTCGCAAGAACATGAAGTGGACCTGGCTCTTCGTGGTGGGCGCGCTCCTCGGCGTGACGACGTTCGTGGCCTACGGCTGCGGGACGGACAACCTGGCCGCCGGTCCTTCGGGGCCCGGAACGGGCGCGAGCTCCGGAAACCCGATCGGCGCCGGTCCGTGCACCGACGGCCAGGTCCGCGACTGCCACAGGATCCTCGGCCAGACGGGCAAGACGCGGACGTGCGCGTACGGGACCCAGACCTGCGGCGGCGGCGTGTGGGGCGATTGCGGGGGCTCGACGCAGAGCGTGAAGACGCTCGCGCTGCCACCGGGCGGGCGGTTCTTGACGCCGAGCGGCGCGGGGGGCGGCGGGCTCTCGACGTTGTCGCTCACGGACGCGTCGGCAGACGCGGGCATTTGCACGGGCGACCCCTGCGACCCGTATTGCGTGGGTTGGGACGAGTGCACGGACGGCGGCGCGTGCGCCATCACGGCGGAGGCAGGTGTGCCGGGGTCGTTCGGGGGGAACCCGTCGATCACCGGCATTCCCCCGGGCCAGCTCGGCAACCTTTTCAACGATGGAACCTACGGCGGCCCCGGCGACAGCTGCACCCTAAGCCCGATGTTCTCGAAGTGCCAGGCCGACAGCTACTGCTGGCCCGAGAGGGACAAGTTTGCGGCTGGGAAGAACATCCTGAACGAGGCGACGGCGCCCAACCTCCCGCCCGGCAACTACGACAACTGCACATTCTTCCAGAACGGGAATCACTACACGACGGCGACGTGCGCGGGCGTCAACCTGACCGTCCAAGTCGGGTGCGCGGCGAACGGCGTCATTCCCGCAGGCGTCCCGGCCGGCGACCACGTCATCGGCGTGTGCAATCGAGGCGACTCGGACATGCCGCCCACCACGGGCGTCGGCCTCACCTTCACCAACGGGCCGGGGTCCGGCCTGCCGCGTAACCTTCCGCCGACCGTCGGCTGCTACAACGGCAACGCGGCGGGGTGTACCGTCGACTTTCCGGCAGGGATCAAGTCGGGGCAGTGCATTCCGGTGGACCTGAACACGACCGGGTGCGGAGCCCAGTCCGGCTTGAAGTACTACGCGATCAACGTGAACAGCGTGGTGGCAGAGTGCGCCGGGTCGGGCGGCTTCCAGAGCCCGTTCTTGGCCACGCCGCAGGTGGCTCAAGTCGGCTGCGCCGACAACTGGGGGGGCGTGAATTTCTCGAGCCTGCCCACCTGCGCGTCGTACGGCGTGCCGGCGCCCGCCTACTCGTCGACCTCGCAGGTCTATCAGGCGGTCTGTTCGAATCCCTCCACGGCGCCGCAATGGACGATCATGACCTACGACACAGGCGGCTCGGTGTCGGCCTTCTCGGACCTGAGCGGGACGGGGGAGCTCGTCATCACGGCGGCGACGTCGACGGACGGGGTCACCTACGGCACTACGCATCCGATCGCGGACGCTTGCAACACGACGGCCCTGATGAACACCCTCGCCGACGCAGGCACGTGCACGGCGAGCACGGCTCCGCCGCCGACCCAGGGCGATCCCGGTCAGTGCCTTCTGAACATCGTCGACGGCGGCAGCGTCTCGCCGAACACGTGCCCGGCGGTGCCGGACGCGGGCGGTCCGTATGGGCCGTGCTGCCCGAAGTCGCTCTACAACCTGCTCGGCGCGACCGAGGCGTTGAACCCCTACCTCAAGCTCACCTTCACCATCCACGGCACGCCGGACGGCTTGCTCGCGCCGTCGGTGAAGGCGTGGCAAGTCGGGTACTCCTGCGTTCCTTCGCAGTGAGGCGCTTCGCGGCGGACCGTGTCGACGCCTCTGCGGCTCTGGCCTGAGCTCATCTTCCGACTCGTCGCCGACGACGACGACAGCCGCGCCTCCGAACGCGTACGCATCTTCCGCGCCTTCCTCGTGCTGCACCTGGCGGCGCGGTTCTGGGCGACCATCGGTCGCACGTCGGTGGCCTGGGAATACGGCCTGGCGCTCGCGACGACGGCGGCCGCCGGGCTCAGCTTCGTCCCGCGTCTGTCGCGCGGGGCGGTGGCCTTCGTAGGCGCGATCATGCTCGGGCTCGTCGTGCGCCAGCAGCCGGTCACCGCCAATCACGAGTACGTCGAGTTCTTCCTGGTCGCCTTGGCGGCGTTCTGCGACGTGCGCATTCCGGCGGAGCGCGCCCTGTTCGTCTGCGCGGTCCGGTGGGTCGCGATCCTCGTCTTTTTTTGGCCCGGCGTCCGCAAGGTCCTGTTCGGTACGTATTTTCATGGCGAGTACCTGTCGTTTTGCGTCGCGGCGTACCCGTCTTTTCGCGACACGCTCGGCCAGCTCCTTGGCGATGCGGAGGTCGTTCGCCTCCAAGGCTTGCAGCCGCTAGGGAGCCCCTCCGGCCCCTTTCGTGTGGGCTCGGCGCTCTTTCTCGTCGCCTCCAACGCGTCCTACCTCGGTGAGATCGGGCTCTCGGTGGGCCTCCTTTTCCGGAGGACGCGCGCGTGGGCCGCGGGCGGGTTGATCCTGCTCGTGCTCTTCATCGAGGTCGCCGCGCGCGAGGTGTTCTTCGGCGGCCTCGCCGTTTTGATGGCGACGCTCTTCCTCGCGCCGAAGGTGAGCCGGAGAGCCTTTACCCTGGTCTTGGCCGTCTACGCGGCGGTCCTGCTCACGCACTTCGGGTTCCTCCCCGAATGGACGTACAAGCTGTGACCGCGCAGCCCTCCCCGCCGGCCGATGCCGCCGTCACCCGCGTGAAGACGCGCGTGATCATGGCCTTCGTCGCGTGCCTCGCGGTCTGGCCCCTGGTGCATCACGCGCTGGTCCTCACGTACGGTCTGAGCCCGTGGCACTTCTGCGGGTTCGCGATGTATTGCGTCCCGCGACCCCAGCTCCGCATCGACCTCGAGATCGACGGCAAGCCCGCAGACACACGGTCCAAGGCGCGGCTCAGGCCGTGGATCACGGCGTACGCGGACAGGCGACAGGCCCTGGGCGAGCTCGCCGAGCCGAGCGCGCTCGCACGGGCGATCTTCATTGCGGAGCCGGAGATTTCCAGCTTCGACATCGTGGTGACGACCTTTTACTTCGACGCACCCTCGGCGAGCTTCCTTAAGAAGGTTCGCCGGTACCCCTACACGCGCTGACCTCGCGCGGATTCGCCAAGAACGGGCGAGACGACGCGAGCCGACGTAGAATGAGGCCATGCGAACTTTCTCTTCTCCGTTCACGTTGGCCGCTTCGCGCGCCGCGCTCCTCGGCGGCCCCGTCCTTTTGCTCGCCTTCGTCGCGTGCACTCACGCGCACCCTCCGACCGCCGGCGACGGGACCGGTTCGTCGTCGGGCACGACGGCATCGGGCGGAGCGAGCAGCGGCGGCAGCAGCGGGTCGAGCGGTGGCAGCGGAACCAGTGGAGCGAGCGGCGGCAGCGGAACCAGTGGAACGAGCGGTGGCAGCGGAACCAGTGGAACGAGCGGCGGGCGCGACGGCGGCAGCAGCAGCGGAGACGCCGGCGCATGCTCCCCCGCAGTGGGCAGACAGGGGACCAACGTAAACATCGTCGAGGTCGCCGCGGCCCCGCCGACGCCCGTGGGTGGAACCTTCACCCCCGGGAAGTACATTCTGACCAAGTACGAGCACTACACCGGGGTCGGCGGCACCGCAGGAACACTCCCGGACTACCAAAACGAGACGCTCGTCTTCGGCAATAACGGCACCGTCGACGCGTTCCTCGAGAAGTTCAGCGGCTCGCCCAGCGGACCTTCCTACTCGGCGAACGAGAACCGCACCTACGCCCTCACCAACGGGACGGAGATCTCGTTCACGGTCAAGTGCCCGGCGACCAGCGTGGGGATCGCAGGGAGCTACTCCGTGCAGGGCAGCGACCTCATCATCTTCCAGGGAACCACCCGAGTCCTCACGTACACGCATCAGTGACGGAGCCGAAGAGCGCCACGCGGCCCAAGAAGCCGCCCGCGACTGCGGTCGTCGTCGCGAACGGCGCATCGGAGCTCGTACGCCAAGAGTGGATGCGCCGCGTCGAGGCGGAGTACCGCTCCGCAGCGATCACGCACCACCTCGTCTTGTGGCTCATCCAGATCGGCGCGTCGCCGGATCTCATCCGCGCGGGGATGCGCATCGTCGACGACGAGCTCGTGCACTCGGAGCTGAGCTTCGAAGCGTTCGTCGAGGCCCAGGGGACGGCGATGGCGGCGCTCCATCGAGAGACACTGCAGCTCCCGCGTCGGCAGGACCAGCCGCTCGAGTTCGACGTCACCCGCGCGGTCGTCAACACGTTCTGCATCGGCGAGACCGTGGCGGTGCCGCTCTTCAAGAAGCTCCGCGACGGGTGCATCGTCCCGAAGGCGCGACGCGTCCTCGACCGCGTGCTGAAAGACGAGGTCAGGCACCGCGATTTCGGCTGGGAGAGCCTGACGTGGCTCCTCGGCCTGCCGGCCGCGCCCACGCTTCGCACCCTCATCGCGCAGGAGCTCCCCCAGTATTTCCATCACGTCCGCCTCAACTACGGCGCGCGCGCCAAGCCGCTCACCCACATCGATCCTGCCGATCGCGCGTGGGGGCTCATGCCGCCGGCGGAGTACGCGGCGGCCGTCGAGCGCACGCTCGAGCGCGACTGGATCCCGCGCTTCACGGCGCTCGGCATCGATGCCAAGGCCGCGTGGGACGCCGCGCGGGTCTGATTCAGCCCTTCCGGTAGACCGCCACGTAGAAGCCGCCGAACACCGCGGCCGGCGTATCGGCGAGGAGGTGCTCCGTGCGCCGGAGGAGCGTGCGAAGGCCGGGCACCCGCATCGCGGCGGCGGCGGGGGTCACGATGCGCACGCCGCGCGCGGTCTCGAAGCGCGTCCCCGGCGGGGCGAGACGGCGCACGTCCCACGGCGCGTCGAAGCGGGTGAAGACGTCGCTCTCGCGCTTGGCGTCGCTGATCTTGCCGGCGGGGCCGAGCCGCTTGGCGAGCGCGCGGAGGCTCATCGGGTTGTAAAACTCGGCGAGGACGACGCCGCCGGCGCGCGTGACGCGGGCCATCTCCGAGAGGGCTCGCGCGATGTCGGGGACGTGCGCGAGCACCTTGAAGCTGCAGGTGACGTCGAACGAGGCGTCGTCGAACGGGAGGCTCGTGACGCTCCCCTCGCGGACGTCGAGGCCGCGCGCGCGCGCGCGCTCGAGCATGCCGGGGGACAGATCGATGCCGCGCGCCGTCTTGGCGAAGGCGCGGACGCGCTCGAGGATGAGCCCGGTCCCGCAGCCGCACTCGAGCACGTCCGCGCCGGTGCCGTGCCGCGCGACGAGCGCGATCTCGAGATCGTCGATGAGCGCGTGGTACCCGTCGCCCTGGTTGGGGCGGCGCTGGTCCTCGTAGCGCTTCGCGAAGTCGTCGTAGTACGCGCGCGTCTTGTCCTGATCGGAGTCCATCGCCCGATCCCCTCTAGCACGCGTCTAGCACGGGCGCCCGTTACGGACACGCGAGGTTGACGCTCACGAGCTCGGGACCGTCCACGTAGCGCAGCGTCGGCGCGCGCGGCGCGGCGGCGTCCGCCTCGAGGCCGACCCACGA
>JAYVXL010000168.1:0-22989 GCA_043785185.1 Myxococcales bacterium | reverse complement strand
CCTCGGCCTCGGCGCGCGCACGCAGCACGACGCGGGAGCCAACGCGCTCGTCGAGCGAATGCACGCGCGGGTCGCCGCCGTCGAGGCCGCGGTGGCCGGCCTACCCCGCGCGCGCGTCCTCCTCGTCTTCGGCCTCGAGCCGATCGTCGTCGCCGGCCCGCAGTCGTTCCCCGACGAGATGCTGTCGCACGCGGGCGCGATCAACGTGGTGCGCGAGGGCAAGGGCTACCCGGCGCTCGGCATGGAGACCGTCCTCGCGCTCGCGCCGGACGTCGTCTTGAACGCCGCGATCGCCGAGGCGCACGGCGCCGAGCGCATCGGCACGTCGTCTCCGGGGTGGCGCGAGCTCAAGGCGGTGAAGGAGGGGCGCGTCGTCGCGCTCACCGACGAGTCGGTCCTGCGGCCCGGTCCGCGCGTCGGCGAGGGCCTCGCGGCGCTCGCGCGCGGCGTGCATCCCGAGGCGAAGATCCCGTGAGCCCGCGCGCGCCGAAGGTGCGGATCGACCAGCTCCTCGTCGCGCGCGGCTTGGCGGAGACGCGCGCGCGCGCGCAGGCGATGGTGCTCGCCGGCAACGTGCTCGTCGCCGGCGTGCGCGTCGACAAGGCCGGCACGACGGTGCCGGAGGATGCGCCGGTCGAGGTGAAAGGCGCCGCGCACCCGTACGTCTCGCGCGGCGGCGTGAAGCTCGCCGGCGCGCTCGACGACTTCGCGATGACGGTGACCGGCCTCGTGTGCCTCGACCTCGGCGCGTCGACCGGCGGCTTCACCGACTGCCTCTTGCAGCGGGGCGCCGCGAAGGTCTTCGCGGTCGACGTCGGCTACGGCCAGCTCGCGCACAAGCTCCGCACGGACCCGCGCGTCGTCGTCATGGAGCGCACCAACGCGCGCACGCTCACGCCCGAGGCGCTCGGCGGCGCCGCCGACTTGACGGTCGTGGACGCGTCGTTCATCGGTCTCGGCAAGCTCATGGACGCGATCGCGCTGTGCACGCGCGAGGGCGGCGAGCTCGTCGCGCTCGTGAAGCCGCAGTTCGAGGTGGGCCGCGAGGAGGCGACCCGCGGCAAGGGCGTCGTGCGCGACCGGGGCGTGCGGCGCGCCGCGATCGACGGCGCAGCCGCCGAGGTGCGCGCGGCCGGTTTCACCCTGCTCGACGAGCACGACTGCGTGATCTCTGGCCCGAAGGGCAACCGCGAGGCGTTCGTCCGCGCGCGGCGCGGCGCGGGCCGTGGTATGCGTGCCCCCGCGCCATGACCAAGAAGCCTTCGCTCGGGGCGATCTTCCTCACGGTGTTCCTGGACCTGCTCGGCTTCGGCATCGTGTTGCCCTTCCTCGCCGAGGAGGCGCGCGACGGCTTCCACACCACCGCGTTCGTCGGCACGCTGCTCTCGGCGATTTATTCGCTCATGCAGTTTCTGTTCGTGCCGGTTTGGGGTCGCCTCTCCGATCGCATCGGCCGCCGGCCGGTGCTCGTCGTCTCGGTCGGCGCGACCGCCATCGGCATGACGGCGCTCGGCGTCGCGCTCGGCTGGTCGCACAGCGTGCTGTGGCTCTTCGCCGCGCGCATGTTCAGCGGCATCGCGACGGCGAACCTCGGGACGGCGAGCGCGTACATCGCCGACGTCACCAAGCCCGAGGACCGCGCGCGCGGCATGGGGCTCATCGGCATGGCGTTCGGGCTCGGCTTCATCCTCGGGCCTGGCATCGGCGGCGCGCTCAGCGACATCACGATCAACGGGCGACACGGCCCGGTCGCGTGCTTCGCCGCCGCGGGCCTCAGCGTCGTGAACTTTCTCTGGGTGCAGGTCGGCCTCGCCGAGTCGCTGCCGAAAGAGAAGCGCGACGCGAACGCCGCGCCGCGCCGGCTCTTCCCGCTCGATCCTACGGCGGTCCGCGCCACCTTCGCGCGCCCCGGCGTGGCCGCGTGCATCCTCGTCAACTTCCTCATCGTCCTCAGCTTCACCAACCTCGATCAGACGTTCCGCTACTACAACAAGGACGTCTTCGGCCTCTCGCCCACGCAGACCGGCGGCGTGCTCGCCGGCGTCGGCGTCGTCGCGGCGCTCGTGCAAGGCGGCCTCATCCGCCCGCTCGCCAAGCGCTACGGCGAGGCGCCGCTCATCGTGGGCGGCGTCATCTTGCAAGGCGTCGCGTTCCTCGGCGTCGCGTGGTCCGCGTCCGTGGGGGTCGCCGCGCTCTTCGGCGCGATGGCGCTGCTCGCGATCGGCAACGGGCTGACGGCGCCGAGCACGTCGGCGTACGTGTCCAAGCGCGCCGAGCCGAGCGCGCAAGGAGCGACGCTCGGGACCAACCAGTCCGCCGCGAGCCTCGCGCGCACGTTCGGGCCGGCGTTCGGCGGCCTCCTCTACGGAGAGATCGGTCCGCGCGCGCCGTACCTGAGCGCGGCGACGGGCATGGCGGTCGCGCTCTTCTTCGCGCTGCGCTTGTCGCGCGAGCGGGTGTGACCTTCGCGCGCGAGCCTAGCTTGGCGAGCTTCGCTAGCTTAGCCCGCGCGCGTCATGCGCCGTGCGGGAGCACGAGCACCCAGACGTCGTAGAGCGCGTGCGTCCACACCGCCGCTGCGAAGCCGCGCGTCGTGTAGATGAGCGTGAGGGCGAGGCCGAGGAACATGCGGAACGTGAACGACGTGAGCTGGAACGCGTCACCGTACGCGCCGACGTAGTGAACGCCGCTGAACGCCGCCGCGGCGACGGCTGCCCACACGAACATGAGCCCGACGGCGCGCGCGCTCGGGCGCTGGCCGAGCGTGAAGATGCCGTACTTCTCGCGCGCGACGAGCCACACGAGCAGCTTCGCGCCGAGGCCGAAGAGGATGACGCGGAAGGCGAGCTCCTCGTAGAACCCGGCGCCGAGCGACATCACGAGGCCCACGAGCCGCCCCTGCTCTTTGATGTTCCCGGCGAACAGCTGCTCGACCAGGAACGAGGCGCCGAAGCGCATGAGGAACGCGTAGAGGACGCCCTCGAGCGCGATCTGGACGAACTTGCGCGGACGCAGCGCCTGGCCGCGGCCGACGAACCAGAACACCGTCGCGAACGCGAGGCCGATGCCGGCGGTGATGCCGACGTACGCGGTGCGATCCCCCTCGGCGAGCTTGAGGAGGGGCGCGGTCACGATGTCCGTCGCGTTCTGCACGCGCAGGAAGACGACGCCGACGTGGTACGCGAGAAAGATCGGGAGCGTGAGGCCCAAGTCGACCCAGGCGCCCGGCTTGTCGCGGAGCTTGCCCGTGCCCGCCGCGCTCGCCGCCATCACTTCGGCCATCGGTCCCTCGACTGCTCGACGAAGGTGAAGCGCGCGGCGGCACCCGCGTATTCCCGGGTCCTCACAGTCAGGGGCTCGGCCGCAGCCGGTAGACGATGGCGAGGATGACGACGACCCAGAGGACGAGGTTCAGGACGAACGGCACGTCGCGCAGCATCTCTTGCGTCGGCGACTCGGCTTTGCGCCCGCGGCCGGCGCGGCCGGACACGAGGAAAAGGAAGCGCACGATGCCGAACAGCGTGAACGGCGCCGTCAGCCAGAGGTAGTCCGAGTTGAAGAACGCGCGCGTCGCGCCGTCGAGCGTGTAGGCGACGTAGGTGACCGTCGTCGCCGCGCCGGTCAGGGCGAGCGCGACGTTGAGCGCGCGCGGCGTGTACGCCTCCAGGGCCGAGCGCTGCTTGCCAGCGTTCTCCCCGGCGAGCTCGTGGCGGCGCTTTCCGAATCCGAGGAAGAGCGCGAGCAGCGCGGTGCACGCGAGCATGTAGCCGCTGACGGCCACGTTCGTCGCGTAGCCGCCGGCCATGACGCGGAGGACGAAGCCGAACGCGATGAGCCCGACGTCGAGGAACGCGATCTTCTTCAGCTTGAAGGTGTAGGCGAGGTTCTCGACGAAGTAGACGAACGCGACGGCGGCGAAGCGCCAGTCGATGAGGTACGCGAGGCCGACCGACACGATGACGAGCGCGAGCGCCATCGCGCGCGCGACGCCCTCGGGGACCTCGCCGCTCGCGATCGGGCGCTCGCGCTTGACCGGGTGGATTCGGTCGGCCTCGACGTCGGCGAGATCGTTGATCGTGTAGACGGCGCCGGCGAGCAGGCAAAACACGCCGGTCGCGACGATCGAACGGCCGACGACCGGAATGTTCAGGAAGTCGGTCCCGTTGATGCGGGTGACGAGGTCCTTGTGAAAGAACATCGGCGCCATCACGAACAGGTTTTTGACCCATTGGTGCGGGCGTACGGTCTTGACGAGGCCACCGAGCATCGACGCGCGCACTTTAGGCCGGTGTGCCTGGGCAAGGACAGAGGAAAGGCTCATCCGTGTGACCGCTTTGGTCGATGTCGCAAAAACGGCCGAGCCGCGCGCGCTCTTCCGGGCGCTTACGGAAAGCGGCTCTTGACGGGCCCGCCTCGGTCAAAGACAACGGGGTGGTGAGGACGCGACGTCTCCTGGCGATGGCCGCCTTGGTCGTGGTGGCGACCGGCGCCGGCCTCCCCGACGCGGCGGGGCTCGCGACACGCGACGCGCGCGCCGAGGTCGAGGGGCGCCTCGCTCGCCTTTCGCGACTGCGCGCGGCCGCCGAGGCCGCGCAGGGGCCGGCCGCCTACGTGGCGCTGCGCCGCGTGTGGCAGGAGTGGGATCAAGGCGATCCCAGCGAGGTGGAGGAACAGCTGCGCGGCCTCGCAGAGTCGCCGCGCCTCGCGCCGCCCGTTCGCGCGTACGCGGGCCTCCTCGAGGCGTACGCCCGGCGGCGGCGCGGCGATCTCGACGGCGCGCGCGCGCGCGTCGCGCGCCTCGGGTACGTGGGCCGCTGGCTCGTCGCCGGCCCGTTCGACAACGAGGGCAAGGCGGGCCTGGGGCGCGTCTTCGGCCCGGAGGCCGACCCCAGCGAAGCCGTGAGCCTCGCGCGCAGCTACGACGGCAAGGAGCGGCCGGTCCGCTTTCGCCTCGTGACCGGCGCGTCGCCCTACGGCTGGACGGATTTCGGCGTCCTCCTTCGCCCGACGGCAAAGGTGTGCGCGTACGCGACGACGTTCGTACGCGACGCGCGCGGCGCAAAGGCCGGCGGCTCGACGCCGCGCCCCATCTCCGTGTGGGCCGGCAGCGCCGGCGCGATGAAGCTCTTCTGGAACGGCCAGGAGGTGCTCCGCGACGAGAAGTACCGCGACCTCGACGCGGATCGTTTCGGCGCGAACGTCGTCATGCGTGCAGGATACAACCGCCTCACGGCCAAGGTTTGCGGCGACGACGAGGCGCCGCTCCTCACGCTGCGGCTCGCGGGCGAAGACGGCGCGCCGGACCCGACGATCGAGAGCGATCCCGACCCTTCGCACGCGATCGAGGCCGCGGCGCAGCGCTTCAAGAAGGGGGACGGCGTGACGGCGCTCGCGGCGGCGAAGGCGCCCGCCGGGCCGATCCCGTCGTTCGAGAAGCTGACGGCCGGCGGCAAGGGCACCGACGCGGCGGCGCTCGAGGCGTACGCGCGCTACCTCGTCCTCACGCAGAGCGACGACGGGAGCGAGAACAAGGCGCGCGAGCTCGCGCGACGCGCCGCCGAGCTCGCCCCCACGCCCGCGCGGCTGCTCCTCGCGGGCGAGCTCGCCGAGGGGCGCAACCAGCGCGCGCTGTGGATCGAGAAGGCGGAGGCGCTCGTCGCCAAGGGCGGGCCCGTGCCCGACCGCATCGACGTTCTCCTCGCGCGCGCGAGCCACGCGCGGACGGGCACCAACTGGCGCGACGCCATCCCGTTCTTCGACCGCGTGCTCGCGCTCGATCCAGACAACGTGACGGCGACGCTCGCGCGCGTCGAGCTTTACGGCGAGGCCGGGCTCCGCGAGACGGCGCTGACGCTCCTCGACAAGGCGCTCGCGCGCAGGCCGCGCAGCGTCGCGCTACTTCGCGCGATGGTCGGCGCGCTGCACGAGCAGGACCGCATCGCCGAGGCCGACGCGATCCAGGAGCGCTACGCGAACCTCCGCTTCGACGACGCGGGCCTCCTCGGCGCGCAGGTCGATCTCGCGATCGCCCGGCGCGACAAGGCCGGCGCGGCGCGCTGGATCGATCGGCTGCTGGCGACCAGCCCCGACAGCGCGACGTCGCTCGGCATCGCCGCGCGCGGGATGGTGTCGCTCGGCGACCGGCCCGCGGCGATCGCGCTCTACCGCCGCGCGCTCGACCTCGCGCCCGAGGACACCGACACGATGCGCGCGCTCGCGGAGGTCTACGCCGTCGGTGGCCAGGCCGGCGAGCAGCTGAAGCTCCTGCGCCGCGTCCTCGAGATCAAGCCGCAGGAGAAGGACGTGCGCGAGTACGTCGCGCACACCGAGCCGGAGAAGCAACGCCCCGACGAGGCGTACGCGCGCCCGCCCGCCGAGTTTCTGGCGCTCCGCGGCGCCGGCGCCGCCGGCCAGGCGCGACGCACGCTCGTCGATCTGCAGGTGACCACGGTGTTCCCGAACGGCCTCGCGAGCCGCTTCCACCAGGTCGTCTTCCAGCCGCTCACCGACGCGGCGGCCGCCGAAGCGCGCGAGTACGCGTTCGGCTTCCAGGCCGATTCCGAGACGGTGCAGCTGCGCGGCGCGCACATCTACCACGCGAACGGCAAGACCGACGAGGCGCTCGAGTCCGGCGACGGCCCGGGGGACGACCCGCAGATCGCCACGTACACGAGCGCGCGGGCCTACTACGTGCGCTTCCCGCGCCTGTCGCCGGGGGACGTCGTGGAGCTGCAGTACCGCGTCGAGGACGTCGCGCCGCGCAACGCGTTCGCCGACTACTTCGGCGAGGTCGTCTACCTCCAGAGCTCCGAGCCCGTCGCGCGCGCCGAGTACGTGCTCATCACGCCGAAGTCGCGCACGTTCTACTTCAACACGCCGAAGCTCGCCGGCGTGACGCGCACCGTCGACGACGCGGGCGCGAGCCGCGTCTACCGGTACGTCGCGGAGAACGTCCCGGCCGTCCAGCCGGAGGCGCTCGCGCCGCCGCTCGGCGAGCTGCTCGGCCACGTGCACGTCTCGACGTACAAGACGTGGGAGGACGTCGGCCGCTGGTACTGGGGCCTCGTGAAGGACCAGTTCACCGCGGACGACGAGGTGCGGAGGCGCGTCGCGGAGATCACCCGTGGCCTCACGACGGACAAGGACAAGGTCCGCGCCGTCTACGATTACGTCGTCCAGAAGACGCGCTACGTGGCGCTCGAGTTCGGCATCTACGGCTTCAAGCCGTACCGGTGCGCGCAGATCTTCGCGCGCGGCTTCGGCGACTGCAAAGACAAGGCGACGCTCATCGTCACGATGCTCAAGGAGCTCGGCATCCCGGCGACGATCGTCATCGTCCGAACCGGGCACCGCGGCGACTTCGGCACCGAGCCCGCGAGCCTCGCGCCGTTCGATCACGCGATCGCGTACGTACCGTCCCTCGACGTGTACCTCGACGGCACCGCCGAATACACCGGGTCGATGGAGCTGCCGTCGATGGACCGCGGCGCGCTCGCGATGCAGATCAACGAGGGGAGGACGAAGCTCGTGCACCTGCCGAATCCGCCCGCGGGCGAGAGCGTCCTCGCGCGCAAGAACGACGTCGCGCTCGCGCCCGACGGCTCGGGGCAGGTCGACCTGCGCATCGACGTGAGCGGCGTCAGCGCAGGCGCGTGGCGCCAGCGCTACCACGCCGAGGCGACGCGGCGCGCGCGCTTGCAGGAGGACCTGTCCGCGGAGTTCGCCGGCCTCGAGCTCGGCGAAACGACGACCGGCAATCTCGAGGACGTCGAGCAGCCGATCGCGCTGCGCGTGAAGGGCAAGGCGACGCAGCTCGCGCGGCGTGACGGCACGACGTGGAGCGCGCCGGCGGGGCCGGGCGAGCACATGGTCCGCGACTTCGCGGCGCTGTCGCGGCGCAGCCTCGACGTAAAGCTGAGCGCGCAGACGACGACCGAGTCGGAGTGGAGCGTCCACCTGCCGCCGGGCGCGCGCGTCGTGCAGGGTCCGCGCGCCGCGAACGAGACGAGCCCGTTCGGGACGGTGAAGGTGGAGGTCGAGAGCGGCGCCGGCGGGCTCGTGCGCGTCAGGACGACGATCGCGATGACGAAGACGCGGATCCCCGCGACCGAGTACGCCGCCTTCCGCGCGTGGTGCGAGGCGGCCGATCGCGCGCTCGGACAGCGCGTCGTCTACGCGACGAAGTAGTCTCGACCGGATCCCAACGATGCGCCGCCGCCCCCTCCTCCCTCGAATCGCCCTCTTCGGCGTCTGCTTCGCGGCCGCCCTCCCCGCGGGCGGCTGCGGCGGGGCAGCGCCCTCCGCCGCTGCCCCGCAGACGCTCGCGGACGCGCGCGCGCACGGGCGCGCCGGCAAGGGAGGTGACGAGGTCGGGCGCTGGGCCCTCGCCGAGATGCTCACGCCGGGAGGTGAAGCCGCGGGCGCGGCGACCGCGCGCAAGGCGCTCGAGGGCAAAGGCGGCCTGCACGCTTCGCTCGCGAAGGCCGTCTTCGACGAGGTACACGGCGCGCCGCGCGAGGCCGCCGAGGCCTACCTCGCGACGCTCGAGGCGGCGCGCGGGAGCCGCGAGCCGATCGCTGCGCTCGCGGCGTGGTTCGCCGCGCATCACCTCATCGGACTGCGCGGCTCGGTGAGCGGCCTCTACGCGTCCGCGCGCCCGCGCCTCGACGCGCTCCTCGGGTCACCGGGCGCGCTCGGATGGCGCAGCGTCGCGGAGCTCACCGAGTGGAGCGTGGCCGAGCAGCTCGATCGCGCCGAAGCGAAAGGCGAAGCAGACGCGCTCGTCGCCGCGCGAATGGGATGCGTGACCAAGCTGCGCCTCGCCGGCCCGTTCGGCCGCGGCACGGCGGCGGATCGGCGGCGCGCGTTCCCCGCCGAGAGGCCGGGCCCGTGGCCGGCGGCGTGGGCGCCCGAGCCGACGCGCGGCACGGCGCCGCACGTGCTCCGGAGCGAGCAGCATCGCTGCGTCGCGGCCAGCGGCGAACGCACCGAGGAGGGCGTCTACTACGTCGAGACGTTCCTCACCGCGACGGAGGACACGAGCGTCGTCGTCGCCGTCCGCGGCGCCGTCAAAATCTGGATCGACGACGCGCCGGTGCTCGAGCTCGATCTGCGGCAGTGGGGCGCCTGGCAGCGCTCGGGCGCGCACGTCCGGCTCGCGGCGGGGCGCCACCGCGTCCTCGCGCGCGTGCTCGCCGACTCGGCCAGCGTGCGCGTCGTCGCGAGCAACGGGACGCCGGCGCCGGTCACCGCCGATCTCGACGCCGCGCGGCCGTACACGCTCGCCGCGCCGCTCGCCCTCGCCGATCCGAACCCCATCGCGGCCGTCGTGGCCGCGGGCCAGGCAGGCTCGCCGCTCGAGGCCGCGCTCGCCGCCTTCGCGGCGCACACAGATTCGCTCGACGACGTCGCCGACGTGCTCGCCGCTCCGATCACGTCGCCGGAGGACGCGGCGCCCGTCGCGCTCGCGCTCGCCGCCACCTACGCGCGCGGCGACGCCGCACTGCCCGACGAGCTCCGCCAGCGCACCGAGAGGGAGCTCCACACCCGCGCGGCGAAGAGGGACCCGCGCCTCTGGTACTCGCGCGTGTGGCTCGTGCTCGACGAGGCCGAGCAGCGCGGCGCGACCGAGGCGGTCGAGCCCCTCCGCAAGCTGGTCGCCGAGTTCCCCGCGGTGCCCGACGTCGCCGTGCAGCTCGCGCGCGTGTACGGCCGCCTCGGCTGGCGCTCCGAGCGGATGCGCACGGTCGCCGAGCTCGCGCAGCGCTTCCCCGACGACGTGAGCGTGATGCGCATGCACCTCGGCGCGCTCGAAGAGGACGGCGCGCTCGCCGAGGCCGACGCCGTCGCCGCGCGCGTGCAGAAGCTCGAGCCCGACAGCGAGGTGAGCCTCGACCGCGCGCTCGCGCGGCACGACTGGAGCGCGGCGCTCGCCGAGCTGGGCCGCCTCGCGCGGCGACGCCCCGACAAGAAGGAGCTCACCGCGCGCACCGCAGCGGTCCTCGCGCGGGCCGGCGATCCGCGCGCCGCCGCCGCGCAGCTCGACAAAGCGCTCGCGAAGAACCCCGAGGACTCCGCCGCGCGCCTGCGCCTCGCCGATCGCGCGTACGCGGGCGGCGATCTCGGCGCGCTCCGTCGCGCGCTCGCGGAGGCGCTGCTCGCCGGCGGCAAGGGAACCGAGCTCCACGACGCCATCGATCTCCTCGACGGCGCCACCAACCTCGACCCGTACCGCAAAGACGGCCGCGCGCTCGTCCGCGAGTTCGCCGCCTGGGAGAAGCGCGGCAAGCACATGGAGGGCAACGCCGCGCGCGTCCTCGACTACTCGGCCATCTGGGTCCACCCCGACGGCTCGAGCGAGATGCTCGAGCACGAGATCCTGAAGATTCAGTCGCAGGAGGCCATCAACAAGGAGGCGGAGCAGCCGCCCCCGGGCGGTCTCGTCCTGCACCTTCGCGTCATCAAGCCGGACGGCTCGACGCTCGAGCCCGAGCGGGTCGCCGGCAAGGGCTCGGTGACGATGCCGCACCTCGAGGTCGGCGACTACATCGAGATCGAGCACATCACGCAGCAAGGCGGGGACGGACAGCGGGGCAAGCGGTACCGCGGGCCGCACTGGTTTTTCCGCGAGGCGGACAAGGGCTACTGGCGGAGCGAGTTCGTGTGCGTGACGCCCAAGGATCGCCCGGTGCAGATCGAGACGCTCGGGCAAGTCGGCACGCCCGTGCTCCGGGACAAGGGCACGTTCACCGAGCGGCGGTGGCGCGTCGACGAGAGCCCGCCCGTCGTCGAGGAGCCGGAGTCGGTGCCGCAGGTGGAGTTCCTCCCGAGCGTGCGCGTCGGCTGGGGCATCTCGCTGGGCGACACGGTCACGCGGCTCGTGGACGAGGCCGTCGACGAGACGCCGCTCGATCCGCGCCTGCACAAGCGCGCCCTCGAGCTCGTGCGCGGCATCCCCGAGAAGGCGACCGACGAGCGCGCCCGCGCGATCTACAAGTTCGTCGCCGAGCACGTCGAGGACGGGCCGGAGACCGACGGCCGACGCGTCGTCCTCGGGGGCACCGGCTCGCGCCGCGCGGCGTTCGAGCACCTCTTGCGGCAGATCGGCGTGCCGATCGAGCTCGCGCTCGTCAAGAGCCGCCTCGCGATGCCGCCGCTCGGACCGATGAGCGAGGTCGAGCAATACGACGGGATGGCGCTGCGCATCGAGACCGATCGCGGCGCGCGGTGGCTCACGGTGCAGAACAAATTCGCGCCCTACGGCTACGTGCCCGCGGAGATGCGCGACCAGCCGGCGATCCGCCTCGTCGCCGGGACGCCCACCGAGGTCCTCACGAGCAAGGGCGCGCTCGACGGCGTCCTCTTCGAGGGGCGCGCCGATTTGCGCGAGGACGGCTCGGCGACGGTGGAGCTCTCGCAGAGCTTCACCGGCAAGCTCGGCATCTCGATGCGCAACGTGTTCGACAAACTCGCCGAAGCCAAGGTGCGCGACTTCATCGAGACCCGCCTCCTCGCGCGCAACGTTCCGGGCGCGCGCGTGCGCGACTTCTCACTCGAGAACAAGAGCGACCCCACCGCGCCGCTCGTCGTGAAGACGCACCTCGACGTGCCGGAGCTCGCGCGGCGCAGCGGCAAGATGATGGTGCTGCGCGCGCTCTTCCCCATGCGCATCGGCCAGCTCGCCACGCTACCCACGCGCCAGACGCCCCTGCTCCTCGGCAGCGCCTCGCACGCGGAGGTCCGCTTCACGGTCGTCGTGCCCGAGTCCATGCGGGCGCCGGTGACGCTGCCGACCGGCGAGGTCAAGGACGGCGACCGCTTCGTCTCGGTGCGAGACGCCGTGCACGGACACGCCGTGACGCTCGATCGGGTCATCGATCTCCCCGCCGGGCGCGTGCAGCCGGGGGCTGACTACGCGCGGTTCCAGAAGTTCACGCAAGACGCCGACGCGCTCGTCGAGCGCGACGTCGCGCTCGGGCTCTGACGCCGGACTCTGGCGCTACTTCTTCGGCGTCGCCGGGTTGGTCGAGCTCGCCCTCTCCGCGGCGATGCGCTCGCGGACGGCGACGTACGCCTTCTCCTGCTTGACCATGTCGTCGATCGCTTGGATGCGGCTCGCCGCCGTCGGCTGGAAGCCGAGGCCCGCGTGCTTTTGCGCGAACTCGCCGTAGGCCGTCCACGCGGCCTTCGCCTCGTCCCAGCGCTTCTGGCGCTCCTTCACGTCGGCTTGGAGGAACAAGATCTTCGCGCGGAGCGCGGCGGTCCTCTCGTCGCTGTTCGCCTCGGCCTGCGCCAGCGACGCCTCGGCCTCCGGGAGGTTCCCCTCGGCGATGCGCGCCTCGGCGATGACGTAGTGCCCGAGCGGGTTCTTCGGCGCGAGCGGCACGGCGCTCTTGTAGAGGTCGAGCGCGCCCGCGAAGTCGCGGGCCAGGTACTTGCCGTTCCCTCGGACGATCGTGTCGTTGTACTTGCTGATCGCGGTCTTGTTGTCGGGATCGAAGACGGGCTCGCTCGGCGCCTTCGCGGCGGGCTTCTTCGCCGGCGCCGCGGACGGCTCCTTCGCGTCGGGACTGCCGCCGTCCGCGGACGCGGGGAGCGCGACGAGCGCAAAAGCCAGGCCGCACGCGAGGGCGGCGGCGACGGAGGGCGTGGCCAAAGATCGCATCGCGTTCAGCGTACCAGAATGCGCCGCCGCCCCAAGCCACTTGCGCGGACGCGCGCGGGAGGCGAAAACGGGTGCATGCGCCCTTCGGCCCCGTCTCTGTTCGGCGCGCGCGTAAAGGCGTTTCCGTGGCACGCGCTCGCGTCGCTCACCGGCGACGACGCCCGCGCGGCGGGGTGGCTGCGCGGCGGCGCCGGCGCGCTCGTGCACGTGCCCAGCTTCGCGGGCGCGCTCGCGGAGATCGTTCAGGCCCGCGTCGAGCTGCTCGTGCGCGGCGTCGCGACGGGCGGCGGCGCGATGGGGTCCGGCGTCGGCGTCCTGCTCGGCCCCGCCGATCGCCCCGCGGAGGTCGTCCTCGTCGAGACGGAGCCGGCGCTCGCCGCGTCGCTCGCCGCGCGGGTTCTTCGCCGCAAGCCGCCCGTCGTCGTCGACGGGGCGCGCGAGCCTGGCGAAGAGCTCGCGGGCGGCCTCGCCGCGATCCTCGTCGCCGCGGCGCGACGCGCGCACGTGGGCACGCCGCTCTTGGTCCGCGGCGTCGGGCCGGCCAAAACGCTCGCGCCGGCCCTGGGACCGGACGTCCTCGTCGCGTCGTTCACCGTGCTCGTGGACGACGACGCGTACCTCGCGCGCGCCGCCCTGCCGCGCGCGCAGGCGCTCCTGGCGGCGCCGGTCCCGTGGTCGCGCGCCGTGCTGGCGTCGCTCGGCGAGACGCCGCTCCGCCTCCCCGTGGTCGCCGCCGCGACGCGGTCGACGGCCGCCGAGGCCGCCTCGCTCCGTCCCGGTGACGTCTGGCTCCCGGGCGGCTGGGCGCTCGGCGCGCCGAGCGCGGGCTTGCGCGGCCCCGTCACGCTCGCGGCCCCGGGCGCGACGGAGGGCGTGCGCGCGACGCTCGGCGAAGGCGGTCGCCTCGTGCTACTGGGCGGGCGGGTGGAGTTGTCGATGCACGAAGATCAAACCATGAACGACGCCGCGCTGGACGCGCTCGGCGACACGCCGGTGGTCGTGCGCGTCGAGATCGGCGCCGCCGAGCTGCCCGCCCGCGAGTGGGCGCAGCTCGGCAAGGGCGACGTCCTCGCCCTCGGAACGAAGGTCGCGGCGCCGGTGATCCTGCGAATCGGCGGCGCCGAGGTGGCGCGCGGCGAGCTCGTCGAGATCGACGGCGAGGTCGGCGTGCGCATCGTGTCGCGCCGCGCGCCCGAGCCCGCGTCGCCGCCGACGGGGCCGCGCGGATGAGCGCGCGCGCGGGCGGGGGCCGGGTCGCAAGGCGCGTGGCGTGGCTCGGGGCCGTGGGCCTCGCCGGCGCGGGCTGCCACCGCAGCGAGAGCTCCAGCGGCGGCGGCGCGCCCGCACCGTCGGGCGTCGCCGCGAGCGCCGCATCCTCGAGCGCGCCGAGCGCGAGCGCCGCGGTCACCGCCGTGCCCGTCGTCCCTGCAGAGGCTGCGTTCGAAGGGACGTACGCCGCGGCGCCCGGCACGCTCTACCTCCTGCCCGACGAGCCGTCGTGGCGCGGCGACGACGCCGGCGACGGCCTCGGGCCCGGCACCCTCGCGCTTCGCGTCGACCGCGCGACGGGCCGCGTGACCGGCAAGGGGGACGGCGCGCTCGGCGCGGTCGTGCTCGTCGGGCAGCTCGGCGACGAGGGCGTCCTCACGTTCGCGATGCGCCCCGCGGACCCGATGGGCGGCGGCTTCACCGGCACCGGCTACGCGACGCGCGAGGACGGCGGCTTCACCGGCACGCTGCACGCGTCGAACGGTCGCGCCAACCTGCTGCGCGAGGCGACGTTCACCATGAGCGCGAAGTGACGTACCGTCCGACCCGATACCTGACCTGGGCGCGCCAGTTCTTCGGCAAGGTGCCGTACGATCTCGCGGTGAGCGGCGCGCCGATCGTGCCGAGAGACGAGCTCGGCGCGCCGGCCGACCTCGACGATCCCGCGGGAATCGAGCGGTTCGCGGCGATGGTTGCGACCTACAACGACGTGCCGCGCGCGGAGGCCGTCCCCGCGCTCGGCACCGCGCACGCGATCTGGCTCGCCTACGCCTCGCTCGTCCGGCCCGGGGACGACGTCCTCGTCGAGGACCCGGGCTACGAGCCGCTGCTCCGCGCCGCCGAAGGCCTCGGCGCGCGCGTCATTCGCTTCGCGCGCGAGCCCAAGGAGCGCTGGGCGCTCAATCCCGATCGCATCGCGCGCGCGATGACGGTGCGCACGCGCGTCGTCGCCGTCACCAACCACCACAACCCGACGGGCGTTCGCGCGCCCGACGACGTGCTCCGCGCGGTCGCCGCGGTCTGCCAGGCGCGCGGCGCGCATCTGCTCGTCGACGAAGTCTACGCGCCCTTCGACGCGCTCGTCGGGGAGGACGGGATCTTCCACGGAAGCGCGCGCAAGCTCGCGCCGAACGTCGTGTGCGCGGCGAGCCTCACCAAGTGCTACGGCCTAGGGCCGCATCGGCTCGGCTGGATGCTGGGACCGGCCGACGTCGTCGCGCGCGCCCAGGACGTGCTCACCGCGACGCTCGGCAACCTGCCGCTGCAGCACGCGAACATGGGCGCGCACGCGCTCTCCCGGATCGCCGCGCTGGCGGCGCGCACGCGGGCGATGATGGTGGGGCGGCGCGAGCAGGTGGCCGCGTGGATGGCGACGCGGCCCGACCTCGAGTGGAGCGCGCCCAGCGAAGGGCTCTTCGGCCTCGCGACGAGCACGCGCGCGGGCGATCTCTTGCCGCTGCTCGAAGTGGCGGCGCGCGAGCAAGGCGTGCTCGCGTCGGCCGGCACGTTCTTCGGCGTGCCCAACGGCCTGCGCATCTCGTGGGCCTCGCTCGGCGGCGACGCGCTCGGAGAGGCGCTCAGCCGCCTCGGCCGCGTCCTTCCGAGCTGACGCCGCCGCGAGCGCCGAGCGCCGAGCGCGACCCCGGCCGCGTCGCGACGACGCCTACGCCGCACGCGATGAACGCCGCCGCGACGAGCAGGCGCGCGTTCAACGTGTGCCCGAGCTGCACCCACGCGAGCAGCGCGGTCAGCACCGGCTGGAGGAAGATGTACGCGGTGACCAGGCTCGCGCTCGAGCGACCGAGCGCCCACGCGTTCAAGAGGTACGCCACGATCGTCGGCCCGACGACGACGTACGCGAGCAGGCCCCACGCCCGCGGCGAGAACGACGCGACCGAAGACGCGAGCGCCGGCACGCCGAGCGGCGCGAACGCGAGCGCGGCCCACGCGAAGATCCACGCGACGACGGTGACCGCCCCGAGCCGCCGCACGATCCCGCGCGACAGGACGAGGTACGCCGAGTAGCAGAGACTGTTCAGCGCGATGATGACGGCGCCGCGGTCGACGCTGCGCACTCCCGTGAGCCACAGGACGCCGCCCGACGCGAGGAGGAGTCCGGTGACCGTGCGCGCGTTGAGCCGCTCTTGCCGAAGCGCGACCGCGAGGCCGGCCGTGAGGACGGGGATCGTGATGCTGAGGAGCGCCGCCGCGATCGGCGTCGTCTGCTTCAGCCCGGCGAGGAAGAGCGCTTGGTTCAGCGCGACGCCGAGCACCGCGAGACCTGCGAGCGCGAGGTGATCGCGCCGCGCCGTCTTCGCCAGCCGCCCCGTCGCGCGCGCGAACAGCTGAAAGAAGACGGCCGCCGCGAGCATGCGCACCATCGCCACCGCCGCCGGCGGCACCGCCTCGCCGCCCGCCTCGCGCGCCATCATGAGGAGCTTGCTCTCGACCGCCTGCGACGCGAACGCGATCTGCACGACGATGAGCGCCATGTGGGTGGACCAACCCGGCTCAGCTTCGGCCGCCGCCGGCTCGCGCGCGCTCACGCTTTCTCCCTCCCCCGCCCGGTAAGGCGACGCAACTGGTTTCAATACCCTGCTAGCCTTATGTCACCCGCATGTGGACAACCTTTCCCCTGTTCGGGAGCACATTGCTCCTCTGCGTCATGGTCGTCGCGAGCTACACCTTCGCGGTGTCGCTCGCCGCGGGCGCCAACGGGCGCCCGCGCACGCTCCAGGCCGCGCGCTTCGGCGCCTACGGCACGGTCGCGCTCGTCGCCGCGTCGGTCATGTGCCTGGCGTACGCGTTCCAGAGCCATGATTTCCGGCTCCGGTACGTCGCGCACTACTCCGACCGCTCGATGAGCGAGTGGTACCTGCTGACGGCGCTCTGGGGCGGCCAGGACGGCTCGCTCCTGTGGTGGCTGTTCCTCCTCAGCATGTACATCGGCGTCTGCGTGAAGTGGCTGGGGAAGCGCTACCTCGAGCTGCAGCCGTACGTCATCGCGACGCTGATGGCGGTCGTCATCTTCTTCTGCGTGCTGATGGCGTTCGCCGCCAACCCGTTCTCGACGTCGATCGGGGGCGCGCGCGCGGACGGTGAAGGGCTGAACCCCCTGCTCCAAAATTTTTACATGATCATCCATCCGCCGAGCCTCTACATCGGCTTCGTCGGCTGCACCGTCCCGTTCGCGTTCGCCGTCGCCGCGATGGTGACCGGCCGCCTCGATCACGAGTGGATCGTGGCGAGCCGCAAGTGGACGCTCTTCGCGTGGCTCTTCCTCGGCATCGGCAACGCGCTCGGCATGCTGTGGGCGTACGTGGAGCTCGGCTGGGGCGGCTACTGGGCGTGGGATCCCGTGGAGAACGCGGCGTTCCTGCCGTTCCTCACGGCTAGCGCGTACGTGCACTCGGTGATGATCCAAGAGCGGCGCGGCCTGCTCAAGGTGTGGAACGTCGCGCTCATCTCGCTCACGTTCTTCCTCACGATCTTCGGCACGTTCCTGACGCGCTCGGGCGCCATCGCCAGCGTGCACTCGTTCGCGCAGTCGTCGATCGGCGAGTACTTCGTGTGGTTCTTGTGCGCGCTCGCCGCGTTCGCGTTCACGCTCGTCCTCTACCGCTGGCCGGAGCTCCGCAACCTGCCGCCCACGCCGCGCCTCCGCAAGGCCGCGCTCGCGACGGGCTGGATCGTCCTCATCGGCTGCGGCCCGGGCATCATCTTTCTGAGCAACGTGATCACCGCGTCGACCGCGGTGAAGGCGCTCATCCTCGCGTTCGTCGCGGGCGCGGCGGTGTACGTCGCGATCGAGCTCGTCTTCCGCCGCATGACGATGGGCCTCGTGCTCTTCTCGGAGCGCCCGGAGATCGAGTCGATCTGGTCGCGCGAGTTCACGTTCCTCCTGAACAACTGGGCGCTCCTCGGCTTCATGGTCTTCGTCCTCGTCGCCACGACGTTCCCGATGATCAGCGAGGCGGTGTGGCACGAAAAGGTGACCGTCGGCCCGCCCTACTACAACGCGTGGGTGCAGCCGATCGGCCTCGTCATCTTCATGCTGATGGGCATCGGCACGCTGTTCGGCTGGAAGAAGACGAGCGACGACGCGCTCAAGCGCGCCTTCCGCATCCCGCTCGCGGCGCTCGTGGCCGCGGCCGTCCTCCACGTCGCGTTCGGCGCGAAGCTCGGCTTCCCCGCGATCGTCTACTCCCCTTCGATTTACCCGGGCCCCCTCGGCACCGTGCTGCGCGCGTTCAACGCGTACACGCCCGTCCTGGCCGTCAGCCTCTGCGCCTTCAACGCCGCCGTCATCTTCCAGGAGTACGGGCTCCTCTTCGCGGCGCGAAGGAAGACCGGCGCGAACAAAGCCGTGCCCGCGGTGCTCTGGTACGCCGGCCTCGTGCCGGGCTTCGTCTACACGCTCGTCACGCTCTCGCCGCCGTCGCGCCGCCGCTACGGCGGGTACATCGTGCACTTCGGCATCGTGCTCATGGTGCTCGGGTTCACCGGCCACGCGTGGAACATCGACAAGGAGACGACGCTCTCGCCCGGGCAGACCTACCAGATCGATCGCCTCACCCTCGAGTACGTCGGCCCGCGCATGGAGGTCGACAACAACAAGCGCATGGTCTTCGCGGACGTGAAGATCTGGGAGGACGCGAAGGTCGAGAACGGCAAGATCGTCGGCGGAATCCCGCGCGGGACGATGGATCCAGGGAAATTCATCTACAAGAAGATGCCCGAGTCGCCGACGACGGAGATCGCGCTGCTCCGCTCGCTGCGTGACGATTTGTACCTCGTCGTCGGCACCATCAACCCGCAGACGAAGACCGCGAGCCTTCAAGTCCACCTGAACACGCTCGTGAACTGGATCTGGCTCGGCGTCCTGATGCTCATCGCCGGCAGCATCGTGTGCATGTGGCCCGAGCTGCAGCCGCAAGAGTCGCGCGCCTGGCAGTTCGCGCGCGGCGCGGCGGGGGTGACGGCGAGCATCACGCTCGGCATCTTCCTCGCGCTGCTCCCGCAAGCCGCGTTCGCCCAAGGCTCGAGCACGCACGCCGGCACGGTGCGAATCGAGAGCGAACAGGAGCGCGACGTGTTCGGCAAGCTCCGGTGCATGTGCGGCGGCTGCGAGCGGCTGCCGCTGACGACGTGCGCGTGCCCGGAGTCCGACGAGGCGCGCGCCAAGGTGCGCGCGAAGATCAAGGCCGGCGAGCAGCGCGACCAGATCATGATGGAGTACGTGCAGGAGTGGGGCACCGACGCGATCGTCGTCCCCCCGAACACCGGCGCGATGCGGGCGATTTATGCGGTGCCGCTCGCGGCGATCGTGGGCGGCGGCGTCGGCCTCGGCGTCCTCATCCGCAAGTGGCGCGGAAAGGGCAGGGCGCGCGCGCCGGAGCCGCCCCGGAAGGCCGGCGACGAAGCGCCGCGCGACGAGTACGATGCGCGCTTGGACGAGGAGCTGAAGGACCTGGATGGCTGACACGAAGGACGCACGCCGGGCGAACGAAGAGCCCCGCGCCGCCGGAGCCGCCGACGCCAGCGTGGACGACCAGGCGGAGTCGGAGCGCCGCCTCGCGCGCTGGGCCGCCATCGGCATCCCTGTCGCGGCGATCGGCGGCGCCGCCGCGACCGGCGCCGTCGTCGGCCCGGCGCCGGCGATCCTCGTCCTCGCGGCGGGGACGCTGCTCGGCACGATCGGCCTCTTGTGGGCCAGCATTCGTACGCTGAGCGGCGACGCGCCGCTGCCCGCGGATCTCGAGGCCATCGCCATCCGCTCGCGCAAGGTCGACAACCTCGGCGAGCAAAAGCGCCGCGTCCTTCGCGCGCTAAAGGACTTGGAGCTCGAGCACTCCGTCGGCAAGATCGACGACAAGGACTACGCGTCGCTCGGCGACCGGTTCCGCCAGGACGCCAAAGCGCTCATGCGCGAGATGGATGGGCAGGTCGATCCGTTCCGCGACGAGGCCGAGCGGATCGCGGCCAAGCATCTCGAGAAGCGCGGCGTCGGGGCCACCAAGAAGGCGACGAGCGCCTCGAAAAAAGCCGAGCCCGCCAAGCCGACCGACTCGGCCGACGACGTCGAGGAGAGCGAGCGCGAGGACGCAGGCGAGGACGCAGGCGAGGAGAGCGCGCCCGACACGCGCGCGAAGAGCAAGGGCCGCCCCGTGCCGGGCAAGCCCGCCGAACCCGCCGCGCCCGCCGTGCACCCCGCGCCCCCCGCGCGCCTCACCTGCCCGAAGTGCGCCGTGTCGAACGAACCCGACGCGACGTTCTGCAAGAAGTGCGGGACGGCCCTCGCCGCGGAGGAGTCCCATGCGTAGAGCCTCGTGGCTCGCCGTCGCGAGTCTCCTCGCCGCGCTGCCGGCGCACGCACAGCCCGCGGCGCCCGCGGGCGCGGCGCCGTCCGCCTCCGCCGCACCCGCGGGCGCAGATCCGCACGCTGGCGCAGACGCCGCAGACCCCCACGCGGGCGCAGATCCCCACGCCGATGCGCGCGGCGGCCGCGCGGGCGCGAATGGGACGCCGCCGGGCATGTTCAACCCGCCGCCCGACGCCGTCGAGGAAGACGCGACGCTTCCGCCCGGCTCCTTCACGGCGCAGATCCTCGATCCCGACGATCGCCCGCTCCCGAAGACGTCGGTGACGATCGGCATCCTCCACAACACCGTCGCGAAGGGCGAGAGCCGCCAGCGTGTCGTTCGCGAGGCCGACGATCTCGGCTTCGTACGCATGGACAGCCAAGAGACGGGCTCGGGGGTCGCGTACCGCATCTCCGTGAGCAGCGACGGCGCGACGTTCGCGGCGAGCCCGTTCAACTTGCCGCTCATGCGCGGCATGCGCGCGAAGCTGCACGTCTACCCGGTGACGCGCAGCCTCGACGAGGCGCTCGTCGTCATGCAGGCCATCGTCTTCGCCGAGATGAAGGACGATCGCGTGCAGCTGCAGTCGGCGCTACAGATCTTCAACTTCGGCCGCGTGGCGTGGGTACCGAGCGAGGTCTACGTCGAGCTGCCCGAGAATTTCACGGCGTTCCGCGCGAACGAGGAGATGACCGACAAGGGCGTCGAGGCGGTCGACAAGAAGGGCGCGCGCCTGCACGGCACCTTCGGCCCCGGGCGCAGCGACATCGAGTTCCGGTGGCAGCTGCCCTACTCCGGCGAAAAGGACGTCTCGTTCGAGGTCGGCCTCCCGCCGCACATCGCCGTCGGGCGCGTGATGACCCAGGCGTCGCACGGCATGACGTTGACGGTGCCCGGCTTCCCGGCGGCCGAGCCGCGGTTCGACCCCGAAGGCCAGCGACTCCTCGTCACCGAGCACCAGATCCAGCGCGACGACGCGCCTCTGCGCCGCCTACGCGTCACGATCGGCAACCTCCCGACGCAGGGCCCAGGTGCCAAGGTCGCGGCCGGCCTGGCGGCGCTGGGTGTCTTGGCGGGCCTCGGCCTCGCCTTCACGCAGCGGCGCCCGTGGAAGGCGAAGCGGGAGCTCGACAAGCTCGAACGCTCGCAGCTGCTCGAGGAGCTCGAGGAGCTCGAGGCGATGCACGCGACCGGCGAAATCGGTCCGAAGACCTACGAGCGCGCGCGCCGCGAGCTCATCGATCTCCTCGCCCGGACGCTCTCCAAAGAGGCCCGCTAGACGAGGCGCCGACAACGGTTCGGCCCGCCCTTTTCAGGGGCCACGAAGGGGGTGTGGGAAACGTGCCTGGAACGTTGGGCACAAGCGTGGGGCAGCCCCTGGGGGTAACCGTGTAGGTGAGTTGTCCCCCGCTCCCTACGCGGGTTCCCCAGATCACGCTCCACACCCCGATCGCAATCTAAGTCTAGATGGCGGCCCCACTTTTTGTCTTCTCCCCACAACCCACAGGGCCTATCGACACCACTATATTTCTAATCTAATGAGACTGAAGAGAAGAGAGACGCGGGCCTTCGGGCTCACGTCGCACGGATCCGTCGTTCCGACGGACGCCCCGAGAGACGCTCAAAACGAGACCGCGAGACCGCAATGGAACTCACCGTAGCGAAGAAGGATCTGCTCAGGCTCGTGACCCGCATGCAGGGCGTCGCCGAGCGCAAGAGCACGATGCCCGTGCTCTCGAACGTGCTGCTCGCGGTCGACGGCCCGAACGCGCTGCGCGTGGCGGCGACGGATCTGTACCTGTCGCTGTTCGGAAAGATCGCGGGCGAGGTGCACAAGGGCGGCAGCGTCGCGGTGCCTGCGAAGGATCTCTTCGAGCGCGTGAAGATGATGCCCGACGGGCCCATCCACATCGCGACGCAGGACAACGCGACGACGACGCTCAAGGCCACCGGGAGCGCGCGTCGCTACACGCTGCGCGGCATGCCGGGCGACGACTTCCCCCCGCTGCCCACGCCCGCCGAAGGCTCGCCGACGCTCGCGCTCGAGGTCGACGTGCTGAAGGCGCTGATCGACAAAACCCACTTTTCGATCTCGACCGACGAGACGCGGGCGCACCTGAACAGCGCGCTCTTCGAGTGGGACGGCGACACGGTCCGCATGGTCACCACCGACGGCCACCGCCTCTCGAAGATGGAGGTCAAGGTCGCCGGGCGCCAGGCGTCGGCGACGATGCTCATCCCGCTCAAGGCCATCCAGGAGCTGCGCCGGCTGTGCGAGGAGATGCTCGCGAACCCGGCGGCCTCCGGCGAGGGCAAGGGCGAGAAGCCGACGTTGCAGATTACACAGAGCGGGTCGTCGGCGTTCTTCCAGGGCGGCGGCATGACGTTCAGCGTCAAGCTCGTCGACGCGCAGTTCCCGCCGTACGCGCAAGTGATCCCGAAGCAGAGCGACAAGCAGATCTCCGCGCCGCGCGCCGCGTTCGCCGACGCGCTCCGCGCCGTCGCCATCGCCGCGAGCGAGCGCACCGGTGGCGTGAAGATCGGCATCCAGAGCGGCACGATGCGCATCACGAGCGAGTCGCCGGATAGCGGCGACGGCTTCGACGAAGTGCCGGTCGACTACACCGGCGCGCCCATCACGATCGGCTTCAACGCGAAGTACTTCCTCGACGTGCTCGGCGCGCTCGACGACGA